>CAYGDT010000128.1:0-1586 GCA_964348745.1 uncultured Candidatus Peribacteria bacterium | reverse complement strand
CTTTTCCACCGGTCTGCGTCTTGCGGAGCTCAGGGGACTGAATCGCAAAGATCTCAATTTCACGACGCGGGAGATCTCCGTTCGGGGCAAACGCGGCAAGGTCCGGGTGGTGTTTGTGTCCGACCGGGCGGCGTCTGCCCTCAAGGAGTATCTCGACTGTCGATTGGATCACTTGAATCCCCTCTTCATCCGCAATCATCATCTCGCGTCCAAAGCGATGCCGCCCGGTGAAGAATTCCGGCTCTCGCGCATTTCCATTTATCAGATCGTCAAAAAATACGCGCGGCAGGCAGGCATCGTGAGCGATCCGTCACCACACACCCTCCGTCACTCCTTCGCGACGGATTTGCTCAGGAACGGTGCGGATCTTCGTTCGGTGCAAGAAATGCTCGGGCATAAGGATCTTTCCACGACGCAGATCTATACCCATGTCACGAATCCCCATTTAAAAGAGGTGCATAGGAAGTTTCATGGGAAGCAGTAGCAGAAGCGTTTTTTCCACCTTGTTGGGGGTTTTTGTGGCGTAGAGGCGGGCATATCCATTACAGTGGCCGACCTTATGGGCTCTTCCCGATTCACCAAGCCGCCGGCAGACTCCGGGCAATACATTGCTCAACTGGGCAGGAAATTCATGCATGAATGGGAATGGCATACGGCACCCGCGGGAGTGACTCCTGAGGCCGCGGCCGTATCGGTTGCGGATTACAGCATGGATCTTTCAGGAAAAATGAGGATGTGGATGGTGCAGAATGCGGGTATTGCCACGCTTAATGCGTGCGACGACAAAGTGGCATTTCCTGATCTCGCTCTTGCCACGTGCGAAAACCTCACGCGTTTCCATGCCCGAGTGCAGACCTTGGAGGGGGCAATGCAGGGAATTCGAGAGTATCTCGATTATGTATTGCGGACAAACGAAGTCTATTTGTTTCCCACTCATCCGCACTATCAACATCCCAAAGCAATGACCATTGCCAGTCTTCCTCAGAAATCTGATGAAATGCGTCGTTGGAGTGCTGCAAAGGTGAAAATCATGCTCGCACCAAAGAAGTACTTGGCACTTGCACAGTGGATGCTCAACGAACGCAATCGTCTCGGTGCTGTACTTCAGGGCGTGCAGCCCGCCCTTATGGCTCCGCCCAGTACAGCAGTGGTGCCGTATCTGCCCCCCTCTTTCCGAAGATACATCGCGACGATGCTTCAACGTGAGGAACTCACCGATGAGGTGCGCAGCGATATTTCGGAGAAAGTTCTCGGCAAATGGGGAGAAAGGGCGGCAGATGACTCGGGGCGCAAAGTGCGCCGGATATGCGGTCAACTGGGAGTGCGGGATATTTTCGAGTGTGATGATCTACGTTCCACGCTTGAGCGATTACAGGCGCTGGCGAAGGAACGACCGAACATCTCTGAAGAAATTGAATATCTCTGTACCCAGATTCTTCTCAAGCATTCCGGAAATGTTCCTCTGGAGAACGGTCAACGGGAACTGACACGTGAGACCGGTGATTTTTGGCGTACACATCTTCGGGATAAAAGAATGCCGATGTACGAACACGGAGAGTTCGGTTTCGCCTATCTTGCCGCTGCGA
>CAYGDT010000127.1:0-1587 GCA_964348745.1 uncultured Candidatus Peribacteria bacterium | reverse complement strand
CTATAATACTTAATTCGTAATACTAAATACATAATACTCGTATTTCGCCCCTTCTCAATAAAAGAGAGAAAAGATACACTGATTCTCCCATGTCGCTCTACCGAAAATATCGCCCGAAAAACTTTGCAGATGTCTATGGACAGGAGCACGTCGTATCCACGTTGGAGAAAGCTGCGAGCAACAGTAAACTCGTCCACGCATACCTCTTTGCGGGGAGTCGCGGAACCGGCAAAACATCGGTGGCGAGAATCCTCGCGAAAATCCTGATGACCAGAGGGGTTGAAGACGAGAACATTCGCAAGAAAATCGAAAAAGGCGTGGACGACGGAAGTATCGTGGATCTGCTGGAAATCGATGCCGCCAGCAATACGGGCGTGGATAACATCCGCGATCTGATAGAGAAGATTCAATTTTCCCCTGTCGTTGCTGCAGCCAAGGTGTACATCATCGACGAGGTACACATGCTCTCGAAAGGTGCTTTTAACGCACTGCTCAAAACTCTCGAAGAGCCTCCGGAGTACGCATACTTCATCCTCGCTACGACAGAACTCAACAAGATCCCCGAAACGGTGCAGTCGCGCTGCCAATGTTTTCCTTTCCGCCATATCCGTGAGGAAGACATTGTCCGCAGGCTCCAGTACATCGCTGATCAGGAGCGTATCGTCGTGGATCGCGAAGCGCTGCGCGGTATCGCGCATATGAGCGAGGGCGGCATGCGCGATGCGATATCGCTTTTGGATCAAATGAGATCGTTGGAAAAAGTGACGCTGGAAGAAGTGCGGCAACGTACCGGAGCAACGGGCCATGCTTATGTGGAAGAAGTCCTGCAAGCGATTGGAGTCCAAGATCTCGAGCGCGTCATCGCATGTGTCTCAGATGTCGAAGAGGCAGGTGTTCCGCTTGATGTCTTTACCCGCCAACTCCTGAATGCTCTCCGGACAAAGCTGCACGAACATATCAAGGAAAAGCACGATGCTTCTGCTCTTATTACAATGCAGGAAATTCTGCTGGAGACAATCCGCAACATTCGCCAAAGTCCCGTTCCGGGTTTGGCACTGGAAGCAGCGCTCCTGCGACTGTGCGGAACAGGGAACACAGTTGCAGCTACGATGGTAAAAGAAGTGAAAAGGGAAACCAAGGAAACTAGGGAGACCAGGGAAACCGGGGAAACCGGGGAAACCAGAGAGAAAACTGGAAAAAAGAGTGATGTGGTAGCACAGCATCCGGCCCTGGTAGAAGCGCCCGAAGTGACACTTGAAAACATGCGGAATGCATGGCCGATTGTACTGAAAGAAGCCGATCCCCCCTCCGTGAAGATTTCATTGAAAAACGCACGGCTGACGAGTGTGGAGGGCAGCAACGTGACGCTTACATTCGCATCAGCGTTTCATCGCGATAAAGTCTGCGCCTCGGAAGCGAGCCGGACAGTAGAAGCTATTCTCCATACGATCTTTAAGAGGCAACTGCGTCTGCAGTGCCAGTTGGAAGAAGCGTCCAAAGAAAGCGAAGGACGCAACGAAGACATCGTAAATCTCGCGGACGCGGCAGCGGAGATATTTTGATGGTATAACGAATTACGTATTACGT
>CAYGDT010000126.1:0-1608 GCA_964348745.1 uncultured Candidatus Peribacteria bacterium | reverse complement strand
TTCCTGCACTATTTGGCTGCCTAATGCGAAATCTCTGCAGAACGCAGGCGGTTCTCTCGCAGAGACACTCTACCGTACTGACCCTGTAACCATCGGTCTGCATGGTCAACTCGGAGCGGGTAAAACCACGTTTCTGCAGGGGTTTCTTCGGAGCCTCGGAGTAGCGCAACATGTCGTGAGTCCAACCTACGCATTGGAGCAGCGCTACCAGACCCGCTACGGGCAACTGAAGCATATTGATCTGTACCGCCTCGACACGAACAAGGCGCGTGATTTCGTAGCACAATCGGAAGACGAAGGCGGTCTACGAGTCATCGAGTGGGCGGACCGAACGGAGATTCAAAGCGATATCATTATCGAAATCTCCGAACCGGAGGGTGGTGAAGGAAGAATATTAACGGTGCACTATCGCGACGTTGAACTGCCGACAGAAGATGAGATACAACGATGGCGCGCTGAAGTGTCGCTTCCGGAACATATCTGCAGACACTGTGATGCAGTCGCAGATTTTAGCGAACTTCTTGCAGAAAAACTGAAGCAACGTGGATCGCTTCTGCGCCCGAGTACGCTGCGGAAAGCTGCACAGGTGCATGATCTTCTGCGATTCATCGATTTTCATCCGGGGGGATCGCACGTGAAGATGGGATGCGAACCAAAGGAGTGGGAACTCTGGCGAAAGCGTTTTGCCGGACAGAAGCACGAAGCCGCATGCGCCGAATTTCTTACAGAGCACGGATACCCCGAACTCGCTTCTATCGTTGCTGTCCATGGACTCAGTCTCCCCCCGTCAAAAACAGCAACCACAGAACAAAAGCTGCTGTACTATGCAGACAAACGCGTACTTCTTGATCGCGTCGTAACACTGGAAGAACGGTTTGAAGATTTTAAAAATCGGTACAGCCACGGGCAACGCTCTGAGCAAAATGACCGTTGGCTTGCTGAAGTGCAAGCGGTGAAGAATGCATTGGGCTTATCGGAATGATGAATGCCGGGATTACAACCTCCAAGGAATCAATTCATCTGCAAGAATGTGCCACACCGTCGACCAGTCTTTGCTCATAAGGGGGGCGGCAAAGATGATCAGAAAGAGCGAAAGCCCGATGAACGCGAAACACAGGAAATCAAGACCGGACCACCTGACATGGAACTTTGGATGCAGTACCTCCAAATAATGGTACATATGAGATACGACGTTGATAAAGTGGTGCAAGATTTTAAGTTTCGGAACAAGGAGTGCGCCCACGCTTAGTAGTTCAACTTCGACGCGCATGAGGCCGGACAAACTCGCGATCCCGACCGAACGGTGAAGGTACACAGTGAAGAGCAATCCGGCAATGAGCAGTGTTGTATCAATAAGACTCTCGCGAACCATTCCCTTGATGGTGGAACGCATACCGAATCCATGACGTTCGCGATACTTCACGAAATCCAGTGTCATATGCCCGATGATCAGTAGTCCGAACGCTCCGAGATTGAACACCGAAGCGGCAAGAAGCGCGAGAACGAAGTATGCAGCGTGGAATGCAGGCAAATCATCATGCGCATGTGCAAAGAATCGGACGCGGGCAATGAGTGTATGCATATGGGTATTTATATACATTATAATAC
>CAYGDT010000125.1:0-1633 GCA_964348745.1 uncultured Candidatus Peribacteria bacterium | reverse complement strand
AACTCCCGGCTCCGTCATAGAGCGCGAAGTAGCTGAAGTGCGTCGCCAGAATCCTGGAATTGTCCGCATTAAACGGCGTCATGGTCGAGTATTCGGTGTTGATGAACTGCAGCATACCGGTACCTTGCGCCGCATCCGGCGTTACCGTCGCATTGGATATGCGTCTTATCGTGGTTCCAAACGCAGAATCGACATAGCTGCCGCCCGCAGACGGCGGCTGAAAGGTGTCATAGTCCACCGGTTTGTGAACTAATGCGTCCGTTACCTGGGCAGACGCAATCCCGGTTTCCAGCGTTGCGTAGAGAAATAAACCCAATAAGACTCTTCCCGAAAATCCCTGGCGCATACTCATCACTTCGGATCTACGCTACATCATCCCAATACGGCTTGAACCCATAGTGGTGGTAAAGGGTGGAACCGAAAGAGGGATCCGCCATGTCTGGCCAGTTCTCCTTATCGAAGCCGGTTGCGTTTTCAAGCCGGCTTTTGTCGACATAAAGGACAAACTCCTTACTTTCGGCATCGAGCTTCAACGCCTCCCATGGGATGGCAAATAACTTGGTGCCCACGTTAAGAAAGCCGCCAAACGACAGAACCGCATAGGCGATGCGGCCGGAATGTAAATCAATCATCAGGTCTTCGATCTTTCCGAGTTCCTCGCCTGCGCCGTTTTTGACGCGATCGTTGCAGATCGAGCTGCTGGAAAGCACATTGGGAAACATGGACTTGGTCATTATCGAGCCTCCTGACTGAATTGTGCGGGCAGACGCAAAAAGGAACTGTCCACAATTGCACAGGGCTTTGCGCTTCAGCACGATTCAACGAACGCGAGCTAAAGCCACGCGACATGGTTGGCAAGAACGTTTTGGCAGGCCCGTAGTCGCGCGGCTTAACGGCCTGGTAAAGCAGGTACCGTAAAAGAAGAGCATGTCGGGCACTCCCAAAACAAAATCGGTGCGGCAGGAAGAAGAACGACAGGAGAAGGTAAGCCGCGTGGCCAGGACGAGCAGCGGCTCGAAAAGGAAGAAGGCAAGGTGACTCAGATCAGTCGTGCAGGACCAGATCAGTCAACAGTTCTGTTCGTATCGTGAGCCCACCGTTGTACTCGATCAACCCCATTGTCTTGAATTTGTTCATGAAGTGAGTGATGCGAGACCGCGTCGTGCCCACCATTTCGGCCAGGGTCTCGTGACTCAGCATGGGGACACTGGCATCCAGCACGACACTATGGCCTTGTAACCGCGCAAGCTTCAGGAGAGCACGGGCCAGACGTTTCTCGTTGTGATTAAAAAGCTGATCGCAAAGATCTTCTTCGAGATCGATGTTCCGCGTGACCAATGAGGCTGTGAATTTTTCGGAAAGCTCGGGCTGCTCTTGAAGCGATCGGATCATCGCTCCCTTGTCGACGCGGAATACAGTGGAGGGTTCCGATGCTTTTGCCGTGCTTACCCGGTGAGACTGGTTGACAAGGGCCCCTTCACCAAAAAAATCATGGGGACCGGGCATCGCCAGTACAGCTTCCTTCCCTGTGGCCGAGATAACGGTGATCTTGATTCTTCCACTCTGAATGAAATAGATGGCGTCGGCAGGATCGCCCTGAGAAAAGATCTTTTCACCTTTCCTGAAACTTAAC
>CAYGDT010000124.1:0-1757 GCA_964348745.1 uncultured Candidatus Peribacteria bacterium | reverse complement strand
CATACATCAACAATTCAGATGATAAGTTCATGATGCAGATTCACTTTGCGATGGCGAAGAAGAGCTCCGATGATACCAGTCAGTTTGTCCGGCGTGATGTGATCTCAAAGCTGCTTAGAGGGGAGTATCCGGGCATGGTGCCTCCTGGCTACCTCAACATCAATCGTGACGGCCATATCTCGAAGGGGCGTGATAATCCTGAGAAGTACATGCTCTTGCTCCAGCTTAACCGTCCGCTCAGGCGTACGGAGATCGATCCCATCGATGGCCCTATCGTGAAGAAGCTCTTTGAGGAGGCAGCAAAGGGAGTTCATACGCTCCTGCAATTACGGCGTCTCAGTTACAAGATGGGGTTAAGAGCAAAGAATGGGAAGATGCTCAGCAGGCATGCGATTGAGAATTTTCTTGGGAATCCCTACGTCTATGGTGTCATCGAGTACAACGGCGTCATTTACGATGACACCTACATTCAAGAGAAATCTGGCGATCCAAACCGTAGGATTCAGCATGAGCCACTTATCACCAAGGAACTCTTCCAAGAGGTGCAGTACGCCCTCTACACCCGGGGTAAGAGTCGCTATCGAAGGCACAACTATGCATTTGGCACCTGCATTATGCGTTGCGGCGAGTGCGGGAGCCCGATCACGCCGGAGCGACAGAGGAAACACGTCTACTACCATTGCACACATAATGGACTGCCATGCTCACAGGTGGCTTGGACGCGGGAAGAGGAATTAGATAAGCAATTTAACAAGTTCCTTGCGCGTCTTCGTATTCCTCAGTCATATCTCGATTTCGCATTCTCCAAGCTCAAAACCGTCCATGAGAGTGAGGCACAATTTACCGAAGCGACCCGACGAAAATTCCAGGGGCAACTCAATGCGTGCCAACAAAAGCTAGATGCACTGCTCCAGATGAAAATCTCGCCGAAAAATCAAAAAGGAGAACTCCTTTCCGATGAGGAATATCTGCAACAGAAAAAATTGATTAGAGATGAATTCGATATGGTTCAAAAGCAACTCACAGCCATACAGCAGCAGGGGCTCGGCTGGGTTGACGATTGCGAGCGATTCTTCGTTTTTACTCAACGCGTCGCTACACGGTTTGCGATCACGACGGTTGAGGATAAAAAAGCACTACTCCTCCTGATCTGTCAGAACCTCACACTGAAAGATCAAAAAGTCGCAGCGGTATACAGAGAACCCTATGCTTCGCTCTCAACTTTTGCCCTCGCCGGAACAGATGAGAAAACGACATCCGAACCGGAAAAACTGCTTACTGTAGCGGAAAAGCCAGATATTGTTACGTCTTGGCTGGGGAGGAGGGATTCGAACCCCCGCGTGACGGGTTCAGAGCCCGTTGCCTTACCGCTTGGCTACTCCCCAATGCGCGCCGAAGAGGATAGCAGATCTCTTTCTGCGATCTATCCTATGATTTGTTGAGTTTCTTGCCCTGCCATTGGAAGCTCCTGTAGGATTCAGTCAATCTCTTTCCCCTTTTTTCCTATGCGCCGCCTCCTCTCTCTCCTTGCCCTTCCCCTACTCCTCTCCGCTTGCGGAGGAGCAAACCTCCAGGGCTCTGTGATCCCGCCGACCGAAGAAGGTCAGCCAGCGCTCGTGGAATTCCACGATGGTGATTCCATTGCCCTCCCGAACTTCTCGATGGCCGGAAAGGTCATCAGCCGCGACGGCGAAATGGTTGCAGTCTACGAATACCCAAGCGAAGAAGCTGCAGCGGCCGATGCTGCCAAAGTCTCC
>CAYGDT010000123.1:0-1810 GCA_964348745.1 uncultured Candidatus Peribacteria bacterium | reverse complement strand
CGGCCATCATCGTATCCCTTTATAATGCCCTGACGCACTAAATTTTGGACGGACTCCGAAAAATAGGCATCACGCTTCACATCCGGGAATGCGTCTGAGGTCTTTGTTTGTACTGCTGCGAAAGTTTGCAGAGCAACGGTGAGCGAAGCCCCAGCGATGAATGTGAGAGAGCTGAACGAGAGAGTACTGAAACGCATACAAGATGGTAGGAAATAAGTAAACGAACAAGAGCCAGTGTACAGATAGCTATGCTTCTGTCGAATAATAGCGTTACCTCACTACGACGCTTGATTGACTGGAATCTTACCTCATTATTCTTGCTCATCGATCAATTTGTTGGCTTCAACAAATTGAAACCTTTGCTTCTACCCGCCATTTTCGGAATCATTCTATGCAGTGAAATGCAACCGTAGAACGTCTCAAGTGTTTCTATAGTCATATGTGCTTCGCGAGCGAGAGCAAACAACTGTCCTCGAAGCTGCTTCGGAGCCTCATGCTCTATGGCGAGAAATAGAGATGCAATCGGAGTGAGCCATGAATGCTTCGGAACAGAGAAATCACACAGAAGAAACATACCGTTTGGCTTAAGAATGCGGCGAATCTGCTCCATTGCCTTGTGTTTCACTAATTCATCGAGATGATGAAACATGAGACTGCTGATGACGATATCCGCGGACTGCGTCTCAAATGGCACTTCATCGATAGATGTGACAAGAAACTGAATGTTTTTAGCTGCCGCCTCTTGCTCGGCAATGTGAATGATAGCCGGATCGATATCGGCTCCGATGAGCGTGAGATCTGGTCGTTTGTCTCGGATCAGACGCAAAATAGTACCGGGTCCGCATCCCAGATCAATGACAGTTCCTCCACGAGGTGTACGCTCTATTGTTTCCGTAGCCATTCGTTGCCAAATTCGTCGTGCGAAGGGACGAAAAAATGTCTCGTAGGATGATGTAAGAAAATGCCAGTGGAAGGCGGGGATGAAGTGCTTCATGGATGTCATGGAAATGATACCGTCCATGGAGAAACGAAGCATCCCGAAAACCCCTATTTTTATTCCTTCGTACCGGCACTCGCGCAATGGTTGCACTTGTCACATTTGGTACAGACTTGGCCTTTCATTTGGCACCCAGAACATGTGCCGTCATGCATTGCTGCATCACAGGCGGGACAGTTAGAATTTTCCATAAGAAGGGAGGAATGAAGTAAGCGTTACCTCACTATGACGCTTGATTGACAAAAATCTTACGTAATTATCCTTGCATGTATAGAGGCTTGTACGGAGCTGTTTGGAAAATCTCGCTTAGGGAAGAACTTTCAGCATGTCCATCATCCCGTTACTCAAATGTTCTGTGATGTGGCAGTGAATCATACAATCGCTGGGGTTTATGACATCAAGAATGCGTGTGCGATCCATGCTCCCGCTTGTACTTCTCTGCCGCACGTATGAGCGCTTTTCTGCCGAGAAGGTAGAAGAGTCCCGGGTGGACAACCATTTCCACGACCAATGACACCAGCAAGCCACCAAACATCGTGACAGCCAGCGGATGCAGGATTTCCTTCCCCGGTTCACCTGCGCCAAGGATAAGCGGAATGAGCGCGAGCATTGCCGTCAGCGATGTCATAAGCATCGGCGTAATACGATTGAGCGATCCCATAACGATCAAATCTTCACTGAAGGGAATCCCATCAACTGTAGCCTTGTGTACCCAGTGCTCGATCAGGAGAAGGCCGTTTCTTGCGGCCAAACCCAGCAGAGAGATAAGTCCCACAAGGTGGGCGAGGTTGATAACGTTGCCTGTCAGAAAGA
>CAYGDT010000122.1:0-1815 GCA_964348745.1 uncultured Candidatus Peribacteria bacterium | reverse complement strand
ATCGTACATTTTGGGAACCGAAGGAAATAGCGAAGGGAATGACGTTACACACATTGCAAAATAGGATCCCCCTCCCGGCGGGAGGGGGGGATACGTTTGTGGGATTATCAGTGCCATGCTGCGTCATATCATCCACCTCAATTCACCGAAGAAGGGTGAAGTTATCATTGTTGCTCTTGATATAAACAATAACTTGCTGGGCAGAGCAGACTGACGCGTATACAGAAACTATGCCGCTCAATTCTCCTCTTGCACCATAGGTGCACCTTGCCACTCCTCCATCATCTCCTCTGGATCGTCACCTTGTGCTCTAACAGCCTCCGTAAGACTATTAAGATCCTGTTCTGCAGCAATTGCCCGACGAAGCGCTGCTTGCGTTTCCTCTCGAGAACAACGCAATAGATTTGTATCATATTCATAGAGTGCATCATAATATCTCCTCTCTATATCTTGCCCATCATCGTCGATTTTGTCGGAGGATCGCTCTCTCGGTGCGATCATCATAAGCATGCCTATTCCAGTTGCAGTTACGAAAGTTGCTAGACCTTTGCCAGTCACTTTGCCATCTCTCTTACTTCGTCGGCCACCGGCGCGCTCATCATCATTATGCCTGCGATCAGAACTATCAGAATTCATATAGATAGCATCTTAAATACAATCTGAGTCGAGTCAAGAATATCGTACATTTTGGGGACCTCTAAAAATAGTGAAGGGAATGACGTAGAAAAAACAGCGCAAACACTACAAGCTACAAGCTATAAGCTCTAAGCTACCTCCATGCACTGTCCGCGCTGCAAATCGGAGAATACCTCCGTCGTCGACTCCCGCCTCACCGAAGAAGGTCGTGCCGTGCGCAGGCGGCGCGAGTGCCTGAAGTGCCAGCATCGGTTTACAACCTTCGAGCGCCAAGAACTCTCCACATTGATCGTTGTGAAACGTGACGAGTCGCGGGAACCCTACAGCAGATCCAAGCTGGAGCGCGGCATTTGGCTTGCTTGTACAAAACGCCCCATCTCCCAAGATCAAGTGGATACCATGCTTAATCGACTGGAGGAAAAATGGGGCGGCAATAAGAAAGAAGTTAGTTCCTCGACTATTGGAAACGACGTCATGAAAGAACTGCGCAAAATCGACAAAGTTGCCTACATCCGCTTTGCATCCGTCCACAGGGAATTTAAGGATGTTGATGAATTTAAAGAGGCGATGAATAAGTTGTTGTAGTTCTTAGTTCTTAGTTAAACTAAGAACTCATAACCATGCTCCGAACCCACACCTGCGGCGAATTACGAAAGGATCATGCTGATAAGAGCGTGACGCTGTGCGGGTGGGTGCATCGCCGCCGCGACCACGGAGGTTTGATATTTCTTGATCTGCGAGACCGCTACGGGTTCACCCAGATCGTGTTTGATCCGAAGAATAAAAATGAATTTGCGAAAGGCGAACAGGTGCGCCCCGAGTGGGTGCTCAAGGTGGAGGGAACCGTGCGTAAGCGTATCGAAGGAGCCGTACGCGAAGAAAATCCAACCGGAGAAATCGAAGTGGTCACGGGAACCCTCACAGTCCTCAATGAAGCCAAAACCCCGCCGTTTGAAATCGATCAAGCGAAAGATATAAGCGAGGAGGTACGCCTGCAGTATCGGTATTTGGATCTTCGCAGAGAACGCATGCAGCGAAATTTAAAGATGCGCCACGATATCACGCGTATCATTCGCGACTACTTCCACAGAAACGACTTCTTGGAAATCGAGACGCCGATTCTGGTGAAAGGAACGCCGGAAGGATCGCGCGAGTATCTGGTGCCCTCTCGGTTATACC
>CAYGDT010000121.1:0-1922 GCA_964348745.1 uncultured Candidatus Peribacteria bacterium | reverse complement strand
GACCTGCGCAGCCGTATGCCGATTCTCGCGAACAAAGTCGGCGGACTTTCGGGGCCCGGCATCAAGCCGATCGCGGTCAAATGCATCGCCGATGTCTACGCTGCGACGGAAGGAAAATTACCAATTATCGGCACGGGCGGTGTGTATTCCGGCGAAGATGCAATCGAGATGATGCTCGCCGGAGCGAGCCTGATAGGGATCGGTTCGGCGGTCTCGCGGTTCGGTGCGAACGTGTTTTCTAAGGTGTGTGATGAGATGCAGTTTTGGTGTACAAATGAGGGCGTCGACTCTATTGCAGAGTTGGTGGGAGGAATGCATACGCAATTGAAAATGAAGAATTGAGAATTGTAAATTATGTCTACTATTTCACTCCAGTCGCGGCTCCCCAAGACCTATCGGATCAAGGAAATCCGTCAGGAGACGGAGAATGTGCGCATGTATACTTTTGATGGATCGCTCGGTGCAAAGCCGGGGCAATTCCTGATGTGTTGGTTGCCGGGTGTTGATGAAAAACCATTTTCGGTTGCCTTCGATGATGGCGCCGAAACAAAGATCGCGTTCTTCGCAGTCGGTCCTATGAGCGAGGCACTTGCGAAGTGCACGGTCGGCGATCTAGTGGGACTGCGTGGCCCGTTCGGGACATCCTATACATGGGATGCCGGCGATCATATCGTCTTAGTTGCCGGCGGATACGGCGCTGCGCCGATGTACTTCGTCGCATCCGAAGCCGTGAAAAACGGCTGCACGCTGGAGGCGATCGTCGGTGCGCGCAGCAGTGAACATCTGCTGTATCTGAAAGAACTGGAATCACTCAAACATTGTTCCCTTCATGTTTCGACCGACGACGGTTCGATGGGTTTTAAAGGCTACAACACGCAGGTGCTTGATCAACTTCTCGAAGTCGCTGCGGACCCCAAAGCAAAAGATCCTGAGATCGACAAGGTGTTTGCATGCGGACCGGAGATGATGTTGAAATCCGTCCTCACGGTTTGTGATAAGTTCAGCGTTCCGTGCCAGCTTTCCCTCGAACGCTACATGAAGTGCGGGTTTGGCATCTGCGGCAACTGCGTTGTCGATCCTCTTGGTATACGGCTCTGTACCGACGGTCCGGTGATGCATGGAGAAGTGGTACGTACGATCGAGGAATTTGGAAAGTACCATCGGGATGCCGAGGGGAGGAAGCACGATTTTTAGCTGATAGCTGATAGCTTTTAGCTTTTAGCTTATAGAAGTGGAGTATTCCTCTACCAGCTGTCAGCTACAAGCTACCAGCTAATTCTGTCACTCTTTCCTTGCGAGTGCTAAAACGCTCTGCTATACTCCTTTCGTACTATTTCTTTTCCCCACATTCCTATGTCAGGTGGTGGATGTTGCTGCTCACTTCGTCTTTGTGGCGGAGGATGCTGCTAATTAAGAAAGAGGCTCGGAGCAATCCGGGTCTTTTTTTTAAAATGATCCCTCAGCGGAGCGATTTATTAAAACCTGATCGTCCGTTCCACCCAGATCACATCCATCTGACGACGCGTGTCGCGTGACAGTTTTTCCCGTACGGGTGGCATGTGTTTTCGCGGCGCGAGCTTTACAGGAATTTTTCGAGTCTCCTCATCGCGTTCCCGCAGGACAATGATTGCATGAAGGCCGAAGCCGCACAGGAACATCAGCATGCCAAAAGCAATAACGCCCATGCCCGTAGTTGCGATTTCGATGTTGCTTGCAGCAGGCAAGACGGTCTCCTGTTTGATTAGCATCGGCTGGCTTGTCTCCTGCGTGCCAAGGTATGAGCCTTGGTCTGTCAGGGTTGCACTGAGTGGCATCTGCGTGCCTGCGGTCATGACACAGGCTCCGAAGAGCATCATGAGTGCACTGAATCTTTTATCCGGCTTGTGGTTTTGTTTTGGCATATGTTTAATAATATTATACAA
>CAYGDT010000120.1:0-1952 GCA_964348745.1 uncultured Candidatus Peribacteria bacterium | reverse complement strand
GGGGGAAGCCGGTAGGGGTGTCCGCCAGATTGTCAGCGAGTTTCCAATTTGAAGAAAGATTCACTGTATACCACAAGAGGATATCATCCGTTCAAAGCCCCCGTGAAATCGAGATCGCTTTTTCCAAGCCTGTACGTGTCAGGACATAGCCTTTTTTCGAATCACCCTCGATTAATTTCTTCGCGTAAAGATCACGAGAAGCATTTCCGACCGCTTTCTCGCTCCGACGATTCAACGAATGGATAATGACTGCGAGCGGTTGTGGATTTGGGTAATGACTTTGGAGCAAAAGTAAAATCTCATCAGGTGCTGATACCGTGGCATGAACAATCCGACGACCAGCCACATCTTCAACCAACGTACCAATCGGCGCATTTATAAGATCGATAGCTTTGCCAGCGTCTTCCATTGACATAGAACCAGAAACTCGAACCAATTCAGCGAGTATCCACTGAGAGCTGCTTAAAAGAAAACGAAGATCATAAGAGTTGGGGTCGACCTCACCTTTATGAACGATGTTGCGTTTACTACGAAGCGCATACATCGCTCGTGAAATACGATTTGCGCATATTCTCAAGTCATCTCGTATATTGGCAGGGCGAGATTCAAGGCCCACAAGAAATTTTTCGACGTCAGGCCTTCTATCATGCGTGCCAGTATCAGAGTGCTGTAGACATTGAACAACAGTTTCAACAAATTTCCCTGGAGCTCCTCGCCCTAATGTTCCAGTGGCGACATCATGGCGTATTTGCAGATATTCGTTGAGTAAATCCTTACATAATTGCAACGGCAATGACTTTGCTAATGCCGCAACAATGGCTGCGTTGACCATGCTATTCATCGTCCTCGCTAGTTTGACCATTTAACATCTTCGTTACCGCAGTTATGCCGGCCGTAGTTAACCGGTACTTTTTCCGAGCTTGTTGCGCTTTACCGCTCTTAGCCACCTGTTGAATCAATGCAGGTGTCCTGTTCTTGAGATTGTTCATGTCCGTCGTAATGTTGGCTGATGCATGCCCCAACGCCTTCAGACTATCGTTGACTTCCTGCCCCGTAAAATTTGCTTTATTCTGACAACGCTGAAACCAATAGCCGACGACTAGGGCCCTCATCACACCGTTTCTTGGATGAGCACGCTCAATGATCTCGCCCGCATCTGCGAACTGCGATGGAGATGTTATGCTCTGGCTAGCAGGCATTCGAGCTTCAGCTGCGCCAGCACTTGAAGAGATCGACGTAGGCTTCATATCCATAGTGGTGATTTTGAAACGCTCTGCGGCATATCGCAGAACCCGTTGTTGGGCATCGGATTGTAAATCCGCTAACGCCCCTACGACTTTCGACAGTGCCACTGCTTCCGGGTCTAAACCTGAATCAATCGCCTTTTTCTTAGACATGTTACCTCCTGATTCCAGCCTTTTTACTTACCGTATACCCACTTCCCTTCGATCTTCTTTCGTCGAAGAATCTTTTTCTGTACTAGAAAGAGGACAACTCCCGAGAGAGTCGTCACAGGATAGAGAAAACCTTTCTCCTCTAGAGCTTTAGAAATATCGCTCAGTCCTTTCGGTTTTTCAAAAAAGCCATCCTCTTTCAAACTTACTACCAGATCAGAAGCGGATTGCCGCTTCTTCTGATCTTTTGCTGCAGTTCGGTGTTTTGCAATTACCTGCTTTGCATGATCAACTACGGTTGCACGTTCAAACACGGAAAGCATGCTAGATATCTCATCTTGAGAACCTTCCAGCGTAATTAATGCGCCCGTTTTCGATTTGATGATCGCTTTTGCCACCTGAGCACCACTATTATGAATTATTTATCCGTTATTATTGTCACATCTTTATTGGTTTGTGTCAAATGAAGCGCCCTCGCGCACTTGACAATATTCCTAGTATCCGCTATATATTCCGGCAAAGGGACTCCGCGTTCTTGGACAAGTGAATAGGTTTTGA
>CAYGDT010000119.1:0-2062 GCA_964348745.1 uncultured Candidatus Peribacteria bacterium | reverse complement strand
CCGCACAAGCGATGACCACTGTTTCAACTCCTTGATTATCAGATTCCAATTCTGTACTATCTCTGCAACAAGTATACAAAAGAGCCATCCAAGGATGGCTCTTTTGTTATCTTTTGCGCGGGCAGCACGTGAACTGCCTCATGTGCGTCGGCCTGCCTGCGGCAGGCAGGGAATCGCAAGGCGAAGGCATATTCCGCGCTTCGCGGAATGCCGAGCCGGGGTCGCGAGCATCTTGCGCAACGGCGCAAGATGACTTGTGACCGATCCGCGAGGCTTCCCGGCAAGAAACAAGAGAGCTCGATTTTTAGATCGAGCTCGTAGACTACACTTATTACATTCGTTTTGGTGACCAGCGTTCGCGTTATGTCCGCGTCGGAACTTTTTCAGGCTCTGGAAGCGAGAGCAGCCATTCACGGAAGATGTGGATACTGACTCCAAATGCGCCGCCAGTCAGGGCGAATGCGCAGAGTCGCGCATACTCGGCCGCGCCTCCCTCGAAGCGCGGATAGAGCACGAACCAGATAGCTATTCCCAGTGCTGTGCAGAAGCCGGCGATCAGGTTGCGGCTTGTCGCAAGCACGATGAAGCCGGTGAGCAACATGTCCAGGAGCACGATCGCACCAATTACTGTCGCTGAAAGTGCTAAGAGCCACGGTGCGATTGCTATGCCTCCCGTGACTATGCAGAGTAATGCAAGACGTTTTTTGTTTAGCAAAGAGCCGTTTGCATCTCGCCATAGTATCTTTAGCAGGAAGTCTTCCTTTGCCTCTGCGCTACCCGTTTCAAGTTCTTCCTTTGTGTCCCTCGATAGGTTGCTGCTTGTAACGCGAGGGAAGGCTACTCGGAGAAGGGGCCAGTTAGGTTTTCGTATCTCGGTAGAACAAGATATGATTCTCGTCGCGATCAGTCCCACAACAGTGACCATTCCGCACAGGAACATGCCGATAACCGGCAGAAAGATCAATTCGTCGATGGCTGTCACTACTTCTTTTCCCGCGCTTCTCAAGAAGGGAAACAAATATGTCACAGAAGTACTTGATGCTACTGCCCAAGCGCAAAGACCAATGAAGAGGTAGCATACGACCGTGCCCACGAGCACCAGAAGTTCTCCGAACTTCACGAAGCGGTTTTCTCCTACCTCCTTGATCACGCCGAGGCTCTTCTTCACCCCCTTCGCGAATTCTGAAATGATCCACCGTATGGTTTTGGAAGCGTGCGAAATGTCCGCACTAAGGAAGGCGAGTAGGATCCCTGCAATCCATCCGAGCCACGGGTTCGTTCTGTATCCGATGAGTACGCCGACTGTGATTCCGGCTGCGATTGCGCCGAACAATTGGGAAAGGGCTTTTGTGTTCATCCGTATCGTCTTTCTGTTGAGGTTTAGTTGAATACTACTTACAGCTTGTATGCTGTCAAGCAAAATCACGCAACAACAAGACGACTATTAAAATCCAAGTGTGTTTCGAAGAAAGCTACCTGACCGAGTAACGGTCGATAAGCGTACCTCGCCTGCTCCCTTCGGAGGGCAGGCAGGTCGCGGTCCCAGCCGCCCCGCAACCAGCAAACAGAAAGCCCCTCAAATGAACGGTTTTTCTGCTGAAAAAGCAGGTGTGATGTGCTTGAATTCTCCCAGAGAGAAAGGGATCCCTTATGATCAAATTTGAAATCCAGAGGCAGATCGAGAAGTTGAGGGATGCCGTCGCCGCACGCAATACTTTGAATCGGGTCTCGATGGGATTACAGGAACGAGCGAAGGCGGAAATGCCCATACATCACGCGGGACGAACGCTGTGGAACTGCTACCGCGATGAGGAACAATGGGACGGAACTGATACGGAAACGAGGCGCGCAGTACGCATGGCGCTGGCAAATGCATTTCAATGCACTTCGCAAAATGATTTATGCGTCGAGTCGGTATTCCGGAGGCTCAAAGCCTTCGACTCGCTTGTGCGGCAACTTAACCTGCAAATGTGACTCTTCTAAGTACCGCCCGCTCCAGAGCCTCACGCTTCGGAGCTTTTTACTTCGTATTCCTTTTTTGTCAGGTCAATGGACAGTACTT
>CAYGDT010000118.1:0-2095 GCA_964348745.1 uncultured Candidatus Peribacteria bacterium | reverse complement strand
ATTATGAATATCATGCTTGTGTCCGTAACCGAACGAACGCGTGAGATCGGTCTTCGTAAGGCAGTCGGAGCACGCAAGCGCGATATCCTTCTGCAATTTCTTTTGGAAGCGATCGCACTCACACTCACAGGCGGCATCATCGGTATTGTGATCGGAACGTCGGTCGGATGGTTGCTGGTACGTATCGCGGCGAAATTTTTGGGAGACTTTCATTTCCTGCTGTCTCTGCCCTCAATTCTCTTAGCAGTTGCCATGGCGGTAAGTACCGGACTGGTATTTGGAATTTATCCCGCAAAACGTGCGGCGAATTTAAGCCCGATGGAAGCGTTACGGTACGAATAAACGAATGGCCTGCCTGCCATTGCAGAAGAGCCTATTAGCATTATTGATGATTGCCGCCTTCGCTGAACCTGCCTGCCGGCAGGCAGGGCTACGGTGGGCGACCTTCTGCGAAGGTCGGAGGCTTTGCGCTACGAGTAATCTCTCGTACACTTCAGGTGCTATGATTTCATTGCCTCATTCTGCCAAGGTAACATTCCCCGCAATCATCAGTACGATGCTATTTCTTGCTTCTTGTACAATGGGAAGCAGCACATCGAAAGCGGATGCAATGGTTCCTTTTATCACGGCCATGCCCGCACAGGCAGTATTGGATTCTCAATATAAGGGCATTGTTCATGACATCTCTTCATTTGACGAATATCATTTTGATATCGTGATTCCGAAGCGCTGGGAAATATTGGACATCGCTCTGGAAGTGGAACCCGAGCCGGGAGACTTTACGGAATTGGGCGTTTTCCGGCAGCCCGGTGAATGGAAGACAAATGAATTTGCGGCGCCTCTCGGTGAAATCTCCGTCAGCCTTATCGTGCCGGAAGACACTGCTCAATCCGCCCGCGATTGGCTTAAGAATCTTATTTCCACCAATATTCCTGCATACGCAGTGATAGAAGAAAGAACTGCCGGCGAAGGATCGAGCGAGGCGGCAGATATGCTTTTTCGCTACACAGTCGGAGAGAATGAATTCATCATGCGTGCGACTGCATTTCGTGCGAATGACAGAATTATTCTCATTAACTGCAGTGATTCTCTCCAAAATTACCGGGATAATGCCCTAGCGTGTTATGTTGCTCTCACGACTTTCAAATTGCGGTCCGCGGATGAAGCAAATCCTTTCCGGGAGTAGTTTTCTCCTTCGCGTTGCTTTCAAAGATTTGAGGGTGAATCACAATTTCGTGAGCAACGAAACGAGCCATGGTATGCATCAGTCGAAGCTTGGGAACGTCTTTTTTGTGGAGTGCCCATTCTGTTGCCATCTGTCCAATCTGAAATGCATCCTCCGGATGGTCCTCCAAATCCTTCACAAAAGGATATCCGATTCCCGTCTCTATTATCAACATGCTAAAATCGGATATTAGCTTCCTGCAAACATCATCTTCTACAATTTGATCACGACAAATGTGTTTTTGTGCCGTTGGATTATCATAGTACTGCTCCGGCAGTAAATCTTTCAGGTATACGATTCTACTTTTCGTTCTTTTGATATAACCAAGAATATTTCTAAATGGTTCTTCACTTGTTTCATTGTGCTCGAAAAATTTTCGCAGCCTCCTGCGAATGGATAATATTTTACCCTCCGGTTCTCGTATGATATCTTTTTCAAGATTCGTAGGAAAGCGCAATTCTATATTCCTCAAATTGACCTGGATGAGTGCTAGCTCTGGAGCATAGGGAGCTAATGAAAATTCGTGCATTGATTCATAGTTAATGAAAGAGGGCGGCTATCTTTGCAGACCCTAGCGGTGAGCGCAACTTTTTTGTGAACCTGTTCGATCTACAGAATTCCTATCGCTTTGCTAAGGTACCGCAGCATATGACGATGCGCTTTCATACGCTCTTTTGGCGACGTTGGATTGGAATCGATGCCGGCATCGGGCTGCTGATAATTGTGGGGTGCGGTTTTCTTCTCTTTGTACTCGATAATCCCGCATCACTCGATGATGGCCTGCGCCATTTTGCCATGGCGCGTCGCATGGCTGAGGAGGGGATTTCCAACACAAAAGGATGGAGTTCGTTCTTGTACGAAGGGTATGGA
>CAYGDT010000117.1:0-2254 GCA_964348745.1 uncultured Candidatus Peribacteria bacterium | reverse complement strand
GTATACGTAATACTTAATACTTAATACTTAATACTTAATACTCGTCATGTGCTACACTACACATCCGACATTTCCCCTACTACCATGGCCTACGCCCTCCCCGATCTTCCCTACGCATTTGACGCCCTTGAGCCGCATATTGATGCGAAAACGATGGAGATCCATCACGATAAGCACCATGCAGGGTACATCGCCAAGCTGAATGCGGCGCTGGAGGGAACCAAGTGGGCCGATTTGCCCGTGGAAGATGTCATCGCCGATATATCTTCTTTACCGAAAGAAAAGCAGGTAGCTGTGCGCAATAACGGCGGAGGACATTTTAATCACAGCCTCTTCTGGACGATTCTTTCACCTAAGGGGGAGCGAGAGCCTTCCGTAGAACTTGCGAAGGCAATCCAGACTGCATTTGGCTCCTTCGACGCTTTCAAAGAACAGTTTTCCGCTGCCGCAACGAATCGCTTCGGTTCGGGGTGGGCGTGGCTGATAGTGGATAACGGAAAGTTAAAAGTGGAAAGTACTGCAAATCAAGACAGTCCACTCATGGGCAAAGAAGTAGCAGGTTGCGCCGGTACGCCGATCCTCGGACTCGATGTATGGGAGCATGCCTATTACCTGCACTACCAAAATAAGCGACCGGATTACATTGCGGCGTTTTGGAATGTGGTGAACTGGAAAGAGGTGGAACGGAGATTTGAGGGTCAGTGATTGATGATCGGGGATCAATGATCAGTAATCAGTGATCAGTGATCAGTGATCAGTAATTAGTTATCGGTAATCAGTTATCTGTATACTTCATTTACCGATCCCCGATTTCCGATCCCCGATCCCCAATCACTAATCCCCAATTCCTTTTCTATTCACAGGCGCACTGCTGTAGTCATCGGGTTCTTCCTCCTCGCAGGCTTCGCCGTCTACGGCTACAGCGTTTTTACAAATCAGTTTGTTGAATTCGACGACACGCTGCTCATTATCGACAATATCTCCGTGATTCAAGCCGGAAGATGGTCATCGGTCGTCTGGGCGATGACTCACTACGATCCCGAACTCTTCATTCCGTTTACATTCCTCTCGTATCAACTCGATGCGGTGATAGCAGGAGGGTTGCAGCCCGTCGTCTTTCACCTTCATAACCTGCTGGAGCATATCGGCAACGCACTCCTTATCACATGGATCCTCCGCATGCTTTTTCGGCGATGGGATGCGGCGGTGTTCCTTGGGCTGCTGTTTCTTGTACACCCGCTCAATGTCGAAGCGGTGGCGTGGGCAAGCGGTCGGAAAGATCTTCTCTCCACGTTGTTTTGCCTCGCGTCGATTGCAACCTACTTGCGGTACAGGCGCACGCAACGGCTGGCATTTTCCATCGCATCACTCTTGCTCTTCTTCTGTGCGCTCGCTGCAAAAGTCTCCGTTGCACCGTTGCCGCTCGTATTGCTCGCTCTTGACTGGCTGGAGGACAAGTCCGTCACACTCGGCGATGTTTGGAGGAAGAAAGGATACTTTCTCTTCGCGATCGTCTTCGGACTCCTCGCACTCCTTGGGAAAGACGTTGTGCTTGCGCGGTCCGATCCCATTGCGATTGTATTGCTGATCCCGCGTAGCATCTTTTTCTATCTGCAAAAATTCCTGTTGCCAGTGCATCTGTCCATTCTCTATCCCGTCTCTGCCGATACCGTTACACTCCGCAATCCCGCAATCGCCTTTTCCTTCGCGGCATTTGTAGCAGTCGTATTTGCACTCTGGCGCTGGAGGCGGCGTGTACCCGCCGTGAGTTTTGGCCTCGCCATTGCATTCCTCTTCCTGATACCGAGTTTCTTCCAGTACTACCGCGGCAGCGAGCTCTACCTCGCCGCCGACCGTTACGTCTATATGCCGTTTCTCGGCGTGCTGATCGCGCTTGCGCCACTTCTCATCGCCGCACTCGATGTCCGTCGCCGCATCACGGTTACACTCTGTTCCGTCGTGATCGCCGTTCTGGCCGCAGCGTCTTTTCAGCGCACAGCAGTGTGGGAGAACACCTTCACGCTCTTTTCTGATTCTCTCAAGACGGCCGATACCTTCGGAGCGTACGAGAAAATCGGTGCGTGGGAGTTGCGGCAGGGGCACAGGGTCGAGGCGATCAAGGCACTCAAGCGTTCAATCGAACTTGCACCGAATTCCGCTGCGTTCTTTCGCCTCGGGGTAGCCGCCATGGAGGATGGAAATATCACCGATGCCAAACTCTTCACACAGGAAGCATTGAAGTTAAGCCCCGAAA
>CAYGDT010000116.1:0-2296 GCA_964348745.1 uncultured Candidatus Peribacteria bacterium | reverse complement strand
TGAAATTTTTCTCCGTGCTGAGGGAGCTTTTTCCACTGTTTTTCAATATCTTCGAAACGCGCTTGCACATACAGTGCAATTTTTACATCCGAATGCACACCCGGCCTGTTATGGAATTTGCACTCGACCATAATGTGGCGGTTGCCCTGTATGCCGATAACATCAACTTCGTGTTTAACGCACATGCCGTTCACGATGCGTGCTACCTCGACGCTGAAGCCTTCCGATTTCAGAAGCTCTCCGACAAAATGCTCAAACGGATGTCCGGTTGGACCCATCTCCATGAGTGCATGTTTGAGACTGTAGCGGGCTGCTACTGGTCTGCTCTTCTTACGAAGAAGTGAGAATGCCTTGCGGTATATGTCCGCTGTCTTCATATCTTCCTGCAGCTCATTCCCAATTTCAGCCACAATTTCATCAATCAAATCTTGAGGTGCATGTGACCGCGTCAGCGACCGCCGGAGTTTTGCTTCGGAAAACACCTCGCGTTCTCCGGTAGTTTTCACTATCCATGCCTCTTTCCTATGTTGGCTTTGCATCCTCATATAAATAGTACGCGGGAAAAAATCAAACGGCTTGCGCCAGTAACGATGCGACCGAAATTCTGTTGCTTACGTGCTGAACTGTATCCGTTGAAGCGATCACTGCCGCAACTTTCGATAGCCGAACAAAAGCATCTTCGGCGAACAGAGGGTGGACAACGACACAGACGGGTTTGGCGAATCCCTTCTTCAGCAGCCCTTCCGCAACTTCGATCATCGTCCGACCCGAGGCGACGATGTCGTCGATAAGAACCATTGTGTGGTCTTGACCGCCTGGCAAGTCAGGTACGGCGATCTTCACGTTCCTATCGCCCCTGCGCTGCTTCTGCAATACGACGAACGGCGCATGTACGCTCTCTGCCACACCCTTGATCCATTGTTCACTTTCGATGTCTGGACCGATGATGTAGGGACGATGCACGTTTTGCGTGATCCATTCGATGAGAAGCGGCGTTGCGTGGAGTGCGATTGCCGGGATGGTATAGATCTCACTCAGGGCGTGATGACGATGCAAATGCGGATCAATGGTAATGAGACGATCAAACTCTCTGGAAAGCAGTGCTGCAAAGTGATCAGAGGTCACTGCTTCACCGGGGTTAAACCGCGTGTCCTGCCTCATATAGGCGAGGTACGGGGCTACGAGCGTGAGGCTCTTTGCTCCTGATTCCCGCGCGGCTCTCGCGGCAAAGACCAGTCTGAGAAATTGATCATCAGGACGGGAAAGCGTGCACACAAAGACAACGTCTTGGTCCGAGACATCGGATGCAAGACGGATGTAGGTTTCGCCATCGGGAAAGCGCCTTGTCTCCAAGACACCCAACGCAGCACCCAATCCAGTTGCAAGCTGAGAGGCCATCGCTTCGTTGCCGGGCACTGGAAAGATGAGTGTCATAGCGAAGGGGAAATCTCGACGATATCAGGGTTGAGGTGCGCATAATCGAGGGCATACGCAAGTTCGCCCGTTGTATCGGCATGGATAGTAAGGATTGGTGACCCGGCCTGCACTTTTGTTCCAAGCTTCACATGAATCTCCAATCCTGCCGCTTTGACATCAGGAGCACCCGCAAGCTTCGCAAGTTTTGCGATCTTGCGGTTATTGATGTTCACGATAGAGCCAGCGCTCACTGCCGTAATCGAGTGTTGCAGTTGCGCCTTAGGAGGAATGCGCATGCCACCCTGCGCCTCACAGATGCGCTGGAATTTTGCCCAAGCGCGGCCGTCATCGAGTACTTTCTCTGCTGCCTGCACTCCTTCTCCTTCCTGAACCGTGCCAGTAAGCTCCAGTGCTGCTCCTGCAAGTCGGCAGGCGCGATGGCGCAAATCTTGCGGTGCATTGGGAGCATTTTGCAGGACAGCCAATATATCCATTGCCTCCAGCGCAGGCCCGACTCCTCGTCCCACGGGCTCCGAGCCGTCGGTCTGCATGCAGCGAATCTTCAATCCAAAGTGCTCCCCGACGGACGCTAAACGCAGTGCCAAGCGCTTTGCCGCATCCTCGGTTCTGACTTTGGCCGTCGGGCCGACGGGGATATCGATGATGACATGAGTTGATCCTGCTGCGATTTTCTTGGAGAGCACGGAGGCGATGAGCTGGCCTTCCGCATCGATATCAAGCTCGCGCTCGATCTGAATGAAAATATCATCCGCCGGACTCAGCTGCACCGAGCCGCCCCATGCGATGCAGCCGCCTTCCGTTTCAACTACTTTGCGCAGAGTGGCGAGATCAAGGTTCACTGGTGCAAGAGTCTCCATGA
>CAYGDT010000115.1:0-2394 GCA_964348745.1 uncultured Candidatus Peribacteria bacterium | reverse complement strand
ACCAACATGCGTTTAACTCTCTCACCGTTAAAGCGTTATGGAATAGGGCTATCTCTTTTCCCATTAGCTGGATTGATTTTGCTTGCACTTCCTGAATTGGAGATTCCCGTAGGCTTTGTTTCGATTTTCTTGGTGTGGTTCGGTTGTACCTGTCCTAATCTTCGGCAAATACTCTTTACCAATCTTTCGATCATACTCTCCATGGGGCTAGGTATTTTCAGTTGGCTTTTCACTGGATGTATCTTGAATCAACAATTGCCTACTACCACCGATATTTGGCAGATATATGTAGTTGGCTTGATCTTCATGCAGGCCTGGGCACTGGTGTCCCTTCCAATGCTTTGGATCGGATTTCTAATTCTCCGCCCCTTATTGAGATTTAGTTCTTCAATAATCAAATCCCGTACATACTAAGAATTTCTCTGGCCCCGAATGGGGAGGCACCGAACGGGGACCACCGAACGGGGACCACCGAACGGGGACCACCGAACGGGGACGGAGGCGGTTTTATCGAGGGCAGTTCGAAGAATCATACGAGACCGAATTTCTGTGTTTAAAGGTCCTATTTCATAGATAAGCGACGACTATTCAGCGCTTCCTCTAAGAGTTGCTAACGATCCGGGATCAAAAGCTACACAAATGAGATGATTTAAGGAGTTTTTTCCGGAAGCGGGCATAGGTGTGATCAGGGAGGCAATACGAGGGAAATATGGAAATTTAGGAGATCTTCACGGAGGCGCATGATCCCTTCTCCACTTACTGACAACCGCCTCGCGACTCGCACACCAAATGGGGGATCCAAAGAAACGCCGCTTTAAGAAGTAACGTTTGGTAGACCCTTCGTTGACTATATATCTAGTCGCTGTCGCGTTTCACGCGACCGACTATCCAGAGCCGTACGACGGCGATGGATCCCATGGAAATTGGCAGAGACTTGTGCCTGAGAGTCTCTGCTAACCACGATAAGATCCTTCGCTTTAGGGCTCAGGATAGTTTCTGCGCGTGAAACGCGACAGAAACTATCTAGCAAATAATCTTCGGTAGGCTCTCTGTCTTTGTTCAGCGGATACTCCTAGCCTGAAATACCAGTCCGGCAGTTCGATATGCTTCATCCATTCGGCGCGCTTACCGAACGCGTAAAGTTGATGTGTCGACCATGGATAATTTCTAGCGTCTTTGACCATTTTTGCTCGTACGGGATTGGCGTGTACATAAAACACTGTCTCCATCTCACGGTGCGAATTTTCCAGTAAAGTCGTATGTGGCCTGTCCTGAGCCACTTTACCGCACCGGTTCATCATCCTATTGAAGTACATTCCATAGCGAGAGTGATGTCGTCGCATGTGTTTTGAATACAGCCCGGGATCTGAAACCTTAAACACTTCGTGGCAATGATTTGACATGAGGGTTACGGCGTTTAAGGTCGAGCCCTGTTGGTATTTTTCGGACTCAACATCTTGATTGAAATCTACGTAAGCCGCCTTTTGCTCATCGGAACCAAGGTTATTTTCTCGATTATGACCTCGCCACACTTTATGGACGGCAAAGTTGGGAAGAACGGTAAGTGAGCGCGGCACTCTAGCCATGAGAAAAGACCATGCAAAGTCGGGCCACTGGACAAGGGAAAAATGTAAAACCCTCTTCGGCCACCCCGGCCTCCGTCCCGACCTCATCCCGTCCCGACCTCAGCCGCAGCCGTTGATTTATTTACTCGTTCATTTTCTGAGCGTTTCTATCAATCGATTCACCTCCGTCCCCGTTTTACCCGTTTTAAATCCGAACCGAGCGCCTCTATAGAGATGATTCGCAGGTCGTCCAAGTCTCAGCTGACACATGCTTAGTAGTTGCCGATACAAATAGGGATGGAATCGTCGATTCTACAGTGCTTGAGATCAGTTTTCCGTAGAAATGATCTTCAGTTACTTTCGTGCTGAAGCAACACGACAGAAGCCCCGACTATCAATACGGCACTGATCCCCACGACGAATGAGATGGGCTCACGAAAGAGAATGCTTGAGAATAGGATCGCATACACAGGCTCGAGCGCTACAAACCCACTGCATGTCGTAGCGGAAAGCCGTTGCAAAGCGTAGAAATATAGCTGATGCATCAACGCCGTTGTTACCACTCCCAAAATAACCAGCCACATCCAATCGGTGATAATTCGAGGAGCCCCGTCGACGAAGAGGAGAAAAGGCAACAACACCACGGCCACCACGATGTTTTGATAAAGTGAAACGAGAAGTGGGGCGATTGAGCCTGCTATTTGTTTGCTCGCTACTCCAAACCACGCGAAACTCACCGCAGAAGCCAATCCAGCCACAGCGCCTGACAGGGCATTGGAATCAGTTGCGTTAAAATCTACGAGCAAGCTAACCGCGATTAAGATAGCGA
>CAYGDT010000114.1:0-2417 GCA_964348745.1 uncultured Candidatus Peribacteria bacterium | reverse complement strand
CCAGAAGAGTTACAAAAAGAAAGAGCTTGTAATCCGTATACGCCGGACAATATCAGTTTTGGTAATGGGCAATTGATTCCAATCGACGAACATCATGCTGCCATATTGAACGCAACAGATGCAAGCACGATAATCGGGATAAAGTATAAAAAGTGATATTCCCGATCTTGTTCTGATTTATTCCTCGCTAGTCAATTATTATTCGGATTTAAAACTGCTCACAGTCAGTATGGGAACCCCAATATTACGAGTTTGTTTCTATCTATGAAATACTTATCTCAAAACATCAACAGACCCTAAGGACATTTCGAATTGATGGCACTGGCTTGAAGCGGAAAAATTTCTTATTTATTAATTGACTTTGAAATCTTTTCAACAGTCGGTGTAAGAATGAAATGGCGAGAAGCAACATAGACATACAAATAGGTATGCTCATAATTATGAAGTGAAGTTTGAAATTGCTTGGAAGATGCCGTGCTGGAAGCGTATGTCTAGGTAGACAATTCGCCTTTTTTCAGCTGTCGTCGTCTGAAAATCTTTCTGACCTCTTCGGTACCTACATACGATAGGGAAAGTACCAGAACAACGAGTAAATGTTCTGGGGAAAGGGATGCCGTCTTGAAAATGGCTTGCAACGGAGCCATATAAATAATGGCAAGCTGTGCAAGAACGGAGCCGAAGACAATCGTATATAGCCACCCCTCTCCTTTCTTGATCGTAAAGATGCTATCAATCTCTGACTTGGCACTTAACGCATAAAACAGTTCCAGTAACACAAGCATCGAAAATGCAAGCGTTGCCGATTCAACGTCTCCAAGACCAAGATAGTTGTTCGCAATATAGTATGTGAGGAGTGTCAAAATACCCTGGAAGATCCCAACAAAGATCATATTCTTGCGCATCCAAGGAGCGATAATTTTCTCTTTTGAATCTCGAGGCTTTCTCTTCATGATCGCTTTGTCTTCCGGCTGTACAGAAAGTGCCAATGCAGGTGCTCCATCAGTTACTAAATTCATCCAGAGGATTTGAATAGGTAAGAGAATAGGATTGCCAAGAATCATCAGACCTCCAGAAACAGCAACAACTTCACCGAGGTTGCAGCCCAATAAGAAGAGAAGGAATTTTCGAATATTGTCATAAATGCGCCTGCCTTCCCGAATGGCGGCAACGATCGTTGCAAAGTTGTCATCCCGTAAGACTAATGAAGAACTTTGTTTTGCAACATCAGTACCTCGTAAGCCCATGGCGATACCGACTTCTGCCTTCTTCATTGCAGGCGCGTCATTGACTCCATCGCCTGTCATGGCGGTTACATAGCCCTCTGCTTGCAACGCCGTGACAATACGTATCTTTGTTTCCGGGGATGCGCGTGCATAGACATTGGCAGCTTGCACCGTTCTCTGTAATTCTTCTAGTGACATACTATCCATCTGTATCCCTTCCATTGCTTTTCCGGTGTAAATATTCAGCTTTTTCGCAATGGCAACGGCCGTTTTTAAGTGGTCGCCCGTAATCATGACAACCCGAATACTTGCCTCATGGCAGATATTGACTGCATCATAGACCTCTGGTCGAATTGGATCGACCATTGCCACGACCCCAAGGAAAATGAGATCAGATTCATAGGTCTTTTCATTGTCTTTTGATGTTGTAGGCCGGTATGCGATTGCCAGCATCCGATAGGCTTGATCAGCCAGTTGATTTTGTTGCTGATGAATTGCGTCGATCTGCTTTCCAGTCAACTGCTGGATTTTTCCATTGATCATGATGCGGGTGCATTTTGGAAGAATGGATTCAAGCGCCCCTTTGGTAAAAAGAAGTTTCTCTTTTCCCGCTTGATGAACGGTCGTCATCATCTTCCGCTCAGAATCGAACTGAATTTCGTCGACTCGAGGCATCTGTTTTTCCATGGCTTCTTTTGTGAGTTTTGCTTTGCCAGCCAAGGTTAAGAGGCATCCCTCTGTTGGGTCGCCAAACATGTCCCAGTCGTTATTTTTTGTCAATTTTGCGTCGTTGCAGAGCACTCCCCCTTGCAGAAGCCTCTTCAATGTCTGGTTGTTGACATCATATGCGGATTCGCCATCAAGAATTTGTCCTTCTGGTGTATAGCCTTTTCCGGTGACTTCAAGAAGTGTATCGTTGACGTAGATCGCTTCAACCGTCATCTGGTTTGCTGTTAACGTGCCTGTTTTGTCGGTACAAATGACGTTGACAGAGCCGAGGTTTTCGACGACTGACAGTTTTCGCGTAATCGCATTTCTTTTCGGCCAGCATGGCCCATACCGGCGCGTCCTCGATCCCTTCGGCGATCACTTTCAGGCCGAGATTGTGCGCGAGATCGACGATGGAATTGACGATAACGGCGCAATCGCGGTTGGTGGCCATGTCGGACACGAAGCTTTTGTTACCGAGAAGGA
>CAYGDT010000113.1:0-2429 GCA_964348745.1 uncultured Candidatus Peribacteria bacterium | reverse complement strand
GCTCTTTACATTCTTAATCCGCTCCACGATCCGTTCTCTCACTTTGGCGTCCGCTTCTCCCAAAATCTTCGCTGCCGCGAGTGCTGCGTTTTTTTCGTTGAGCACGGTCATGACGGGGACATCCGACGGCATGCGCAGGCTGGAGTGAAGATCCACCATGTACTCTTCAAGGCTTCCAAACGGAGGGCAGTTGACCACGGGGTGCACGCAGCTTCCTGCGACCACACCGGCGAGCCCGTTGCTCATGCCGACGACGGTAATGACTACCTGTGGCTGAGGATCTTGATTGAGTTTTTCGATGATTGCGACGACTTTCTCGGGAACCTTGTGCGCGGAAGCAACGATGATCTCACTGGGGATGGAAAAATCGTTTTTCAGCAAATCCGCGATCGTTTGTGCGTACTCTATATCGGTCTTGGAGCCGAGGAGGAAAGTGACTTTCATGCGTAGATTCTAGTAGTTCATGGATGAATTTGATACTTGCATTCCATACAAAAAGTATCATAATAGGCGTATGTCTGACAGGGATTTTTTGGAAGGCTACGATCTAGGTGAACTGAGGGGATTTCTCGATGGTGCAGGTGCACAGCGAGACCTTGATGATGAAGAGACTCAACCGACGGTTTCCGGTCACGTGCGAAAGGGACTCCAATGCGCCGCAGCATTTGCCCTCTTCGTTACTCTCGTTTACCTGGAACGTTCTGCAAATAAGACGCCGACGGAAACTGCACACGACGAAGCTCCGGTAGCATCTTCAAGGTTTACTACGGTAAATGCGGATTGGAAGGAGGCGGTCGTTAGGAAATCAGAACTAGGCTTCGCGGGGTCACCACCTCGAGCAGATATTGCACCGATTCTAGGAGGTGAGGCGTGAGTATGTACTCTAATACGAGAGACTCATAGAGCCTTCGTGTGTGAATCCTCCTCCGTTTCCGGTGAAATGAAACGGTACGGTCTTCGCGGTTTTATTCACAGTTCCGCTGAACTGAGCACTCGCCGGTATTTTAACAAAAAACGGATCGCACGTTCCCGTCATTGTACCGCTGATCACGCCGTTATTTTGGCCGCTGTACGTTGCCTTAATGACTCCATCGCAAGAGCCGGATACCGAGCCGGTCACGCTCCCGCCATCCAGTGGAATGTTCGCCGTGATGTTCACAGAATTCCCTTTGAATTCGTACGTCCCTGTAGCGCTCACTTCTCCCTCCGGTTCGGGTTCGTCGAGTCCGCTAAACAAGCACTCAAGAAGATCTATGTCCCGACAATGGCTGAAGTAATAGCCAAGGGCTTCGTTGGAACCGAGAAGTAGCAGTATGAGTACTACCAGTATAAATGCCGCCATCGGTCCACATCCTATTTTGCTAGCCATTGTGGATCATTAAATGCGAAAGAGAGGGAGAAGTCAAACAGGAGAAATCAAAGTGTCTAATCAAAACGTGTCAAAACACGGAAGTCGGAGTACCATGCCAACGATGGTAAAAAAACACTGTATTCGGCGTACAACATGTATCTTTTCGCTTTGTTTTGCTCTCGTCTCGTGCAGTGCCCCCGGCATTCATGAACCCTTGCCCAATGCGGCGCATCGTGCGAAGCCGCTTTCGTTCGGGCTGCATGTAACCCCTGACCCAGAAACAAATCCCATAGATCCGCCGGAACGTTTTTCAGGTTTTCATGCGGCACAGGACTTTGAAGTGTCGGCCGGAGAAGTGGACGGCGATGTACCTGCTTACGCCATTTGTTCGGGGAAAGTTATCTTTAGCGGTATTGTAGAAGGCTACGGCGGACTGTTGGTCCATCGCTGCAAAATCGACGGAGAACATGTCACCGTGTTGTACGGACATCTTGCACTGAAGGGTATGGCGAAGGAAGGGAAATCCGTGCGGTCGGGTCAAACAGTCGGACTCCTTGCCCCCGCACGCAGTTACGAAAGCGGCATGAACCGGAAACATTTGCATCTGGGTATTCACAAAGGAAAAAATCTCGACGTCAGAGGATACGTGCAAACGGAGGAAGAACTTTCTACGTACATCGATCCCATGACTATTCTCTCTTCGATTTTCCTCGATTTACCGGGCGAGAGCCCGGGGGAAGTGCCCTACTGGCAACAGGAGGAAACGGAGGATGAATTATAAAATTGCCACGAGGAGCCACCCTTACAGTTGTTGGCTTGCCAACCGTAGTCAGGAGTTCATGCATAAAAGCCCACCTTCGCTCGCTTCGGCGAGGCTACGGCGGGCAACCTCCTGCGGAGGTTGGTGGAGCTGAGGGGAGTCAAACCCCTGGCCTCCGCAATGCGAATGCGGCGCTCTATCAGCTGAGCTACAGCCCCATAATGGTTCCACGCAGCGGCATTGTACGAATTCCGCCTCGAAAATCCATCATAAATACTCATCCACCCGCCTCCCCCCGATATACACGGGAGTCTCTTC
>CAYGDT010000112.1:0-2463 GCA_964348745.1 uncultured Candidatus Peribacteria bacterium | reverse complement strand
TACTCATACTATGCATGAGATTCCTGGTGCCAGTAGCCAACACTCTGATTCTCCGGAGCGATCAGGTCCGATTGTCCCGTTTATCTACTTTCCGGAACACAACGAATACAGACCGATGCAACCAGTTGAAGAAATTGGGCACTTTGGAAATATAAGATATAGGCTGGACGCTATTGTGCCACCGCATACCTCTGATGAATTTTATGCAAATGTTTATATATACACCGGCTTAAATCTCGATGAATTTTCGTCTAAAGAAAATTGGAATATAACTAAAATAAGACAGTTTTTTGGGATTCAGCCACGACTCGTACGGATGGAGCAGCAAGATCCAGAAGCTACGCAAAACGGAGTTGCTGCATATGCTCGGCGAACACGCCGGAATATGATGCGATACTCACTTGGAATTATAGGCGGTACATTGATCGCTGCAGTGACCTCCAAATGCGTCGATATGACTCGTGATTATAGTGATGCATTGGGATGGAAGAGTGATTTAGACAATTGGTTGCAATTTCTATATGCCGCCGGAATCGACGATTATGACATCGAAGGCGAAGCAATCGCTTTACTAAAACAAAAGGGTATTACATTCGAGGCTGATGCACTGGTGCTTCCGGATGGGGATCGGATGTTTATGCGAAGTACGGCAGACAGCGACACATCAAGGGCAACGCTCTCTGTATTCCCCACGGAGAACGGAGGAGATGAGCTCTGTATTCGGTTAACAGAGCTAAACTCCGGAGGTTTTCGCCTCCGAGATGACTTTCGATTTTTAGGAAAAACCGGAACGCGAAATCCCGCTCAGGAGAATGCATTTATTACATGGCAAGACCGGCGACTGCAGTCAGAAACGCGAGTTGAAGTCGTCGATGCTCGGTTTGCAAAAGAGTGGAGTCACAGAGGATTGCGGTGCGATATCAATGGAGACATTGTCTCCTCTTCGGGACAGCGAGTCTTGTTTTTGGTAGGTGACGTAAAGCCAAACCATGTGCTGTGTAATATCGATAGTCCTACTGGTGATTTATTAATGGTGTTTCAGATGTGGCACAAGGATACCGGCAAGTACCAGACACGGGTTGTGCGATTTGATAACGGTGGAAATGTTACTGAGTAAATTCAGGGGAATCTCGGGCTGCCAAAAACGCCGACTTTCCGTACAATCCCATTGTGCCCAGTAAACAAATCGCCACTTCAACCCTCTGGCAGATGGCGAGCCAGATCGCCATGGCAGTCCTCAGTATCCTGACGGTGAAGTTTGTTGCGATAGGACTGACCAAGGAACTCGCGGGGTTTTATAACTCCGCGTACGGCTACCTGCAACTGTTTGGCATTCTCGCGGACTTCGGTCTCTACGCGGTTGCCGTGCGGGAAGTGAGCCGAGCGGAGGATAAACAGCGCGTACTCGGTGCGCTCATTGTTTTGCGCATGATCATCGCAACGCTGTCGCTGGGTTCGTCACTCTTGTTTGTGTGGCTGCTGCCGCAGTGGCGCGGCACCGCGCTGCCTATGAGCGTCATGATCGCATCGCTCGTTCCGTTTTTCACGCTACTCGCCGGCATCCTTCGTACCGTGTTTCAGATCCACTATCGGATGCACTATGTCTTTATCGCCGAGGTGACGCAGCGGGTGGTGTCTACAGGTCTTGTAGGAGCACTCATTATCCTCGGCGTGCGCCAGAGCGACGACCTTTCTCATCTGTATTTCATGCTGCTTGCGGGCGGCATTGGTGCTTTGGTGCTCCTGATCATCTCACTTTTTTGCAGCAAAAAACTCATGTCGGTGCGGCCGTCGTTTGATTTACCGCTGCTGAAAAGTCTGCTTGGCAAGGCGGCGCCATTTGGCATCGCGTACATCTGCTTGTCTCTGTACAGGCAATTCGATGTGACGATGATCGCGCTGATGCGACCGGACTTCCAGCTGCAAAACGCCTACTATGGTTTCGTGTTGCGCATGGCTGATATGGGGTTTTTGTTGCCGACGTACTTATTAAATTCCACGCTGCCGATCTTAAGCGAGCGCGACGGACGGGGAGAAGACACGCGCGATCTGCTCGGCAAGACGTTTGCTGTTATTGCGATGATCGGCATTACGGCGTTCCTCTTTGCATTCCTCTGGCCGCGACCATTGATACAACTGCTTACGACGACACAGTACTTAAGCACGTCGCAGCAACCCGGCAGTGATACGGCGCTCTATCTTCTTTCGGTGCCGTTTCTTTTAAACGGCGTCATCCTGTACGCATTTTATGTGCTGCTCAACCGCCACGTCTGGAAACGCCTGACACTCACGCTCGCTGCCGCTGCCGCACTCTCGTTGACGCTCAATTTTTTCCTCATTCCGGAGTACGGATTCGTCGGCTCCGCCTACACGTCGATCGTGGTGCATATCGCACTCGCGCTGGCACTGCTCCCGCAGGCTCTCAAGGAAATGCCTATGCGCGTTTCGCGGGCTTTGTGGGGG
>CAYGDT010000111.1:0-2515 GCA_964348745.1 uncultured Candidatus Peribacteria bacterium | reverse complement strand
TCATGGGATTGCTCCCGCCAGCTCCTAAGGCTGGTGCGTCTGCCATTTCGCCACCCCGGCTGGAGTACTCGAATACTAGAATACTAGAGTACTCGAATACTTGGATAATTGGATAGTCGGTTATTCGAGTACTCGAGTAATCGATTACTCGTTCATCCTGGCAACCCGTCGTCATCATGATCCAATGGCAAATCGCCACCGAGAATTTCCTTTTCCATCTGCTCGGCATCTGCCTTTTTGCGGGCCTCCTCCTTTATCGCCTGCCGCATGGCTTGCTGCTTACCAAGGTCGATCTTTAGCTTCTGTGCATTTTCCTCCTTCACAGCGTCGTCGCGCATTTTTCGAGCCTTCTTCCGGATTTCGATGATCTGTTTATTGGCTGCCACTTCGGTGTCTTGTTCCAGTTTAAGGTATTTCATGCGGATTGCATCGCGCTCCCTGCGTTCCATTGCCTCCGCTTTTTGCAGTTCCATGCGCTGCAATGGCGAGGGAAAAGATTGCGCACGGGCGCGCTCACGGGCGAATTTTCCATCAAGTTGATCTGCTTCAATACGCTCTTTTACTTTCAGTTTCATCTGAGCTTCGCGGGTTTCCATGCGTACCTTTTCAGATTGTTCTCGCTCGTAGATATCGGCTTTGCCGCGCTCTTTACGGGCTTCGGAATCAACGTGTCGTCGCTCCCGCACGGCGGCGCTCCCCGCCTCCTGTTCCTTGCGTATTGCCTCGCGCTGCGCATCGGTTTTCAGGCGAATCTTCGTTTTCTCCGCTTCAGTTTTCCTGCGTTCACTGAGCATGTTTTTTCTATTCGTCTCACTGAGTTCCTTCATGTATGCAAGCCGCTGGTCGCGTTCCTTCTCGCGTTTTTGCTTTTCTTCAAGCAGCTGCTTTTCCACAGCGTCTTTCTTCCTGCGAAATTCTTCATACTCCTCGCGGTCGCGGTCACGCTTCTTACGAAATATTTTCTGCTTTTTTGTTCGCGTCTCCTGCTCAATCACAATCTCCTTTTCCTGTTTTTGCGCCCACTCTTCTCCTTTCATCGTGGCTTCACTGCGCTCCAATTTCCTTTGAGATTCTTTCCCCTTCAACTCCTCCCGCAGGCGCAGGTTTTTCTTCATCATCTTCTCCAGTTCCTTCTTTGCGTTGTCTTTGGGGTTGATCGGGGGCATTAGTTCAGTATTACATGACTATGGAGGATTTGAAAAGTTTGGCACGACGGCAGGCATGGAAGGCTTGTAAGGTTTGACAGGTCGGAAAAACAAAACCATTTCAACGTTCCCGACATTCCCGACATTCCCAACTTTTTATTCTTCCAGTATCGCAATACCAAGTTCCGTCAGCTGCTCTAGTGGCATCTCACTCGGGGCGCCGAGCATCAAATCTTTCGCTTTCTGATCCTTCGGGAACGCGATGACTTCGCGAATGTTGGGCTCGTCGGCAAACAGCATGCATACGCGGTCGAGACCCATGGCGATGCCGCCGTGCGGAGGAGCGCCGTATTCAAACGCGCGGAGCATGTGACCGAAGCGTCGATCGGCATCTTTGTCTGTGATACCAAGAATATCAAACACTTTTTTCTGCAGTGCACGTTCGTGGATTCTCATAGAACCTCCACCGACTTCGTTGCCGTTTAAAACAAGGTCGTATGCAATCGCACGTGCGGCGAGGGGGTCGCTCTGGAGCAGCGCTTCGTCGTCCGGATGCGGTCGTGTGAACGGGTGATGCACCGCGCCGATCTCCCCGCTTTCCTTGCTGCGCTCAAACATCGGAAAATCGGTCACCCACAGGTAACTCCACACAGACTCGTCGATCAGTTTCAGGCGTTTGCCACATTCCTTGCGAACTTCGCCGAGCGGTTCTAGTGAACGCGGATACTCGCCCGCAGAAAAGAAGATCAGATCACCCTGCTTAGCTCCGGTCACCTTGTTGAGGGCATCAAGGAAGGCTTTGTCGGAATTCTTTACCACGGGGCCGGAATCTTCTCCCACGCGCACCCACGCGAGTCCTTTGGCACCATGGGCAATCGCATGCTCCGTCAACTCATCGATATCCTTTCGCGTAAACGCAGCGCCTCCGGGAGCGCGCATCGCTTTCACTACGCCGCCGTTTTTCACAGCATCCGCGAACACTTTGAATCCGCAATTTTTGGCAATATCGCTGATGTCGACAAACTCCAGACCGAAGCGCAGGTCCGGCTTGTCGCTACCGTACCGGTGCAGGGCGTCATGGTATGTAAGACGCGGAAAGGGAATGTTCTGCATTTTTTTGTCGGCGCGCACCTTCTGTGTCAGCTCGATGAAACACTGCTCCAGAACACCGATCACGTCGTCTTGCGTGACGAAACTCATTTCGATTTCAAATTGCGTGAACTCCGGCTGGCGATCGCCACGCTGGTCCTCGTCGCGGAAACAGCGGGGGATCTGAAAATAGCGGTCGATGCCGCCGACCATCAGCAACTGTTTTAATTGTTGGGGGCTCTGGGGCAGGACATAGAAATTGCCGTGGTATAACCGAGAGG
>CAYGDT010000110.1:0-2548 GCA_964348745.1 uncultured Candidatus Peribacteria bacterium | reverse complement strand
CTGAATAGACCCCAGTTTTCAAACTAGCTTCAGCAGTGTCGGAGGTGAAAAGAGTCGGAGTTGTGTAGGCGGAGGTTTTTCACGATGAATGAGTGGAGGCAATGACTGACGCAGAAATCGTACGAAGGAATCATGATTTAAGGTCAGGGATTGGTTGCCCAGAAACCGCTTGTAGACTTGTAAAAGCACCACAACCAACGTGTAGGTTGATTTCTGAATTGCACGGAAGAGATGTACCGAGAGTACGAGAACCAGCTGAATGAGAGCCACGATGTTCTTCAGTTTCCTGAAACTTTGTACACGAACTTTCTCGAGACCGAAGCATACTTTTGCAGAACGGAAGATGTTCTCAATGCCCCAGCGCTTCAGGTACATGGTCATGATTTGTGTGTCGGAAAATTCGTTCCAGTTGAGATTGGTAAGCAGACGCAGAGGTTCATGATGTTTCTTCAAATGCTTGATGACGAGCAGGTACACATCAGGATCGATGGTGTTTTGTTTCTCGCCCATCAGATGCACCGCATGTCTGCCTTCCGGCAAATCTTTGATCGAACATTGCACCCCAGTTTTCACAAGGACAACCTTGCGATTCTCCTTTGTCCTTGCGATGAAACGCACGTTCAGAGAGTGACGCAGATTCTTGTAGAACGAGCGACTGTCATTCCCTCGATCGAGCACCCAAATCCCGCGAGAACCGAGAACGGAGACAACTCGTTCCATCACCGAGATCCTCGTCTGCGGCATCATGTGACAATCGCTTTCGTGAACACGCAAAGCAAGAAGAACACCGTTCACGCCAACACCGTGGAGTTCGTAACCATGTCCTCCCGTACCTTCACTTCCATCCCAAATCCCACCAAGACCTTCCATCTGCTCCGCGTCTTCTTTGTTGATGTCGGTGCAATCGTAAGCAATCACCGTATTTTTACGCATCGTTGAAGCGACTTTTCGCAGTGCCAACATCTCCACAGCTTCGGTGAGATCGACATTTCCGAGGTGGTAACTGTACTTCTCCGCTTGCTTCTTTGCGCTTGCCTTAGCGTTCTGCGCAAGATGCCGGAGGATCGGTTCGCCCTTCGTAAACAGACCACGAACTACTTCGGCAATTGCTTTCTGTTGGGGGCGAGTCGTGCCTGCCGTGACCGTACGAAGACTGTTGTGAATGGCGTCCGTGATGTATTTTTCCATGTGAAAAGGGGAATTCTGTAGATGATCAGCGTCAACTACTGTATTCCTCCTTTTCCTTATGTTTCAGACACAAACAACCTGTTGTCCCGTTAAAAACTGGGGTCTATTCAGTCGGCGCTTATATTGACATAATGACGTTTTTTGGTCTAGAATCATTCGCTATGGTCAATCAACTTCCTGACGCTCGATCCAAAGAATTTGAAAGTGCTTCCTCTGCATTCGCTCAAACTGTTGCAATGTTTCAATCGACAGAGACGAGCCTATCTTCTTCTCCAGAACTTTCTAAAAAACTAAGAACTGTAATCATAGCTGCTGCTGAGGTTATCGGTCATACACATGAAGAACTCCTTGTATTAATGCACAAATTTAGAGATGAGAATCAGCAAGAACTCGATGTTCATTTATTGCAAAATCCAGCAGAGAGTACTCGAAGCGCAGAAGTAAGTAGGGATATAGATTTTGATGAAGTATTTAATAACCTCCCACTTTATGTGTCGCAAGGAGGTCGGATACTATTGCGAAAGCTACAAGAGGCTTACAGGCTAGATCCAGCAACTTGGGTTCCTGTTCAAGCATTAATGATAGAATTCGATACGTGGGTGCAAGTTGCTCGACAAAAAGGTTATGATCCTTGTATTAATAGTCTGAAGAGAGCTTTAGAGAAGCAGCACATTGAATTAGAAGGTAAAAAAGTTGCAGGTATTATTACTGCGCGAAGATTAAAGAGAATGCACATACCTTCTTCTAGCGAAGATACTGCTTCTACGGAAAATACTGCGGCAACGTCTTTGGACGACCTTAATTTGAGTGTACGTGCTCGTCATCGTTTAGACAGTATCGATGTAATAACAGTCGAAGGATTGGAACAACACACTGCGACTGAATTATTATGTGTAAGAAATTTTGGTGACACCTGCTTATTGGAAGTCAGGACAGCACTTTATAAGAAGAAGAAACATCTTAAAAATGATGATAACTGGATGCCGTAATACATCCAGCCTACGGACGGATGTGAAGTTTGGAATGTTACTTCATACAATCCTTGATAGCGTCTTTGAGCGAGTACAGAACAAACACCCAAAAAAAAAAAAAAAAGGGCCAGGCATGACCAACAAAAGCGTAGTACATCAGAAGTCCGGAACCGATCACGTTGATCACGTCGTACGCCATATCATCGGGAGACCACCGATGCGTCTGAATCATGATAAATCCGAATAACACAAACAACATGCCGATGATGCCGAGGATGAGTGGAATATCGGTTACCACTTCTTGCGCTCGATCCTGATAAATCCGGACGCTTCGGTGAACGTCATCTTCGGATCTTTCTTCTGCATCTCATCCAGCATCAAGTTAATAC
>CAYGDT010000109.1:0-2618 GCA_964348745.1 uncultured Candidatus Peribacteria bacterium | reverse complement strand
TATGTCTTTATGTCAATTATTACCTATTGAATATAGGTGACGGTTTTCTCTTATTTGTCACCGTGTAGCGAATCCGACCCCCTCTCTTACCAACCGCCAATCATCAGTGAAAACAGTTATCGTTCATCTTCTTCCCACACAAGCTCTTCGTCCATAAGTACGCGATACTCATCTTCAGCAGCTGCACGGATTGCCTCTATTCGGAATACGCGTTGATCATAATCTTCAGTTTCATCTTCTTCACCTTCAATCCAACTTTGTACCGCTGGCATCAAAATCGCTTCTGCAAGAAATCGACGGTTTATCTGACGCATTCTAGAACAAACACCGCGTACGATTTCTGCATCCAAATGAGCAAATTCTGTGGTATTACGATGCAATTCATATCCGCAATTCTTATGTTTTTCAAACCGATCCTCAAGAAATATATCGATTTTCATCTGTATGCTTGTCTCCTCTTGTTCATTATCCTCGACGTTATTTATTTTTGGCTGTGTGAGACTAGCGTAGAATAGGATATTCTCAGCAGGTCCATCTTTGTCTGTAGTTTGATCAAATAGATCATTAAGATGTGTATATCTGCGACGCAGAATTCTGAGTGCATCAATCTGCGCTTCCAAGAGTCGCGCTTTGCAGTCATCATTGTCATCTGTCGGTGATTCATCATCAGTTTCATTCATAATTCTAAAGGAATAGTGTTTCCAGTCTCTGACCTTCTCAAGAGGACTATTGAACGCAACATACACTCCGGATGCAACGAAACAAGTGACGATTTTATCGTTCAACCCTTTGGCAGGAACTCCCAAAAGCGTACAATATGCGGACATGCCCGTACTCAAAAATAACCAGCCTTTCCGTCTCGTTTCTCCTTTTCAACCAACCGGCGATCAGCCGAAGGCGATTGAAAAACTCATAGAGGGTATCGGCGCAAAGGAGAAGCATCAGATCCTCCTTGGTGCTACGGGCACGGGAAAGACTTTTACCATGGCCAATATCATCAACGAGCTCCAACGCCCGGCGCTCATACTCGCGCACAATAAAACCCTCGCCGCGCAGCTGTGCAGTGAGTTTCAGGGTTTCTTCCCCGATAACGCAGTTTCGTATTTTGTTTCGTACTACGACTACTACCAGCCGGAAGCGTACCTGCCCTCCACAGATACGTACATCGAGAAGGACGCTTCCATCAATGAGGAAATCAACAAGTACCGCCATGCCGCCACGCATAATCTGCTCACGCGCAGGGATGTGCTAGTCGTCGCGTCCGTCAGCTGTATCTACGGTCTCGGCGACGTGACGGATTACGAGGCGCTGGCGATCACGCTGAAGCGCGGGCAACCCATGCAACGCGACAAACTGCTGCGGCAGCTGACCGATATTCAGTACATGCGCAGCGGCATCGAGTTCAAAGTCGGCCAGTACCACGCACTCGGCGATACGGTCGAAATCTACCCGCCGGGGAATGACACGGTCTACCGCATGGAGATGCCGTTTAACGAGATTGAAACCATTCAGGAAGTGGATTCGTTCACGGGCGAGCTGATTCACGATCTCGATGAAGTGACGATCTTTCCTGCAACGCATAACGTCACGACCAAAGAGAAGATCGAACAGGCGATCGACGGCATCAAGCAGGAACTGACGATCCGCGAAAAAGAGTTTCTCGCGGCGGGAGAACACGCCAAAGCCGAGCGTATCCGCACACGAACCGAGTACGACATCGAGATGCTACTCGAAACCGGCTACTGCACCGGTATAGAAAACTACATGCGGTACTTAAACAACGACGGGCAACCCGGACGACCGCCCAGCACATTGCTCGATTATTTTCCCGACGATTTCCTTCTCTTCGTGGACGAATCGCACATCAGTATTCCGCAGGTCGGCGGCATGTACGAAGGCAATCGTTCCCGTAAGCAGACACTGATCGATTTCGGCTTCCGTTTGCCGAGTTCGCACGACAACCGTCCGCTCAAATTCGACGAATTCGAACAGCGCACCCACCAACGCGTCTACGTGTCGGCAACACCCGGCAAGTACGAGTATGCGCATACCGAAAAAAAACGCATCGTCGAACAGATTATTCGTCCGACGGGGCTGGTTGATCCGCAGGTGACGGTGAAGCCGAGCAAGAATCAGATCGATGACATCACGCGCGAACTCAATGAAACCATCAAAAGAAACGAGCGGGCGTTGGTGACGACACTCACCAAAAAATCCTCGGAACAGCTCGATGAATACTTGCGGGATAACGGCTTTAAAGTGCGCTACCTCCACAGCGATATCGAAACCCTCGAACGCATCGAAATTTTGCGGCAACTGAGGACGGGGGAGATCGACATTATCGTCGGCATCAACCTGCTGCGCGAAGGGCTCGATCTTCCCGAAGTGAGTTTCATCGCCATTTTGGATGCCGATAAGCAGGGGTTCCTTCGTTCACGCGATGCACTAATTCAAACCATCGGCCGTGCGGCGAGAAACGTCAACGGACACGTGACGCTCTATGCCGACAAGCACACCGATGCCATGAATGCGGCCCTCGACGAAACCAATCGCCGCCGTACCATTCAAGAAAACTACAACATCAAACACGGCATCACGCCGCAGTCGATCATCAAAGC
>CAYGDT010000108.1:0-2626 GCA_964348745.1 uncultured Candidatus Peribacteria bacterium | reverse complement strand
TCTATCCCCAGCGCTCGGTAGCGATCAAGAATATCGGTGTGCGGGTGCCCGTAGGGGTTTGCTTTACCGGCCGAAATCAATGCGACATCCGGTCGTACCGAGAGTAAAAACCCGGTGGAGGACGATGTGTGGCTGCCGTGGTGCGCGACTTTGTGCACTTGCGCGCTAACGAGTGCACCCGATCGGAGGATGGAGCGTTCAGCGAGCTCTTCAATATCTCCGGTCAATAAAATCGCATGATCTTTATAGAGAATGCGCGCGGAGATCGAGAAATTATTTACTTTCTTGACTGCGACACCTAGTGCGCCAGCTTCGGGCCAAATAACATCAATAATCACACCGTCACCCATGTCGATGTCCGTTGCAGGGTTGGCAAGTATGACAGGAATCTTCTGCCGTGTGATCTCTGAGAGCAGCTTTGCATAGCCGACGGACGGCTGTGCGACTCCCGTCATCAACACACGCTCAACATGGTAACGTTTCAAAACTTCGCTCAGTGCAGTGATATGGTCGCTGTCACCGTGTGTCACGATCAAAAGTTCAATGGTCCGGTCTAAAAGCGGCATGCGTTTTCCAAGCTCGCTCAGTGCCGAAAGATCCGGTCCGCCATCGACCAGTATCTGCTGCCCCGACGGTGTCACGATAAAAATCGAATCTCCCTGTCCAACATCAAGCACATAAAGATGTAGTGCACCGTCCGGCAGATATGCAATCTCCCGCACACAGAGTGCTGTAAGTGCGAAAAGTATGGAAGCTAGCAGATAGATGCGCATAGCAGTGCATACTATCTACAGACTCATTCCTGCATAGCAGTCATCACGAATCACCAATCACCAATCACAAAAACAGCTCACCAATAAGCGTTGAAAACGGTTCCACTATGCTATAGAACCTCTCCTTCGTGTCATCAGTATCACAGTGCTTCCAAGGAGTACCAACACAGCAGAGGCGCTCCCAGCCAGTACCATGGCATTGCGCCAGTTGATCTGCACCTTTTGTGTATCAGTTTCCATCGCCACGGCTGCCGCATGATCAATACCTTCCATCGGCTGCGTCGGCGTGTCTACAGTGATCGCTTCCAGCGTCGCCATAGAAGTATCCTTTGTTTCCTCGGTCTCCCCGGTTTCCTCGGTTTCCTCGGTCTCCCCGGTTTCCTCGGTCTCCCCGGTTTCCCCGGTCTCCCCGGTCTCCCCGGTTTCCTCCGTCATCCCCTCTCCCACCAAATTCCCCGCAAACCCCTGCCCAGAAACATGCCCCGCTACATTCACATACTGGAATACGCCTGGTGAAACTGCGCCGTATACATTGATCGTTTGCAGGAAGATTCCAAAGAATCCCGGAGTGACATTTTGCAATTGGACGCCGCGGATTGCGATCGGCAGAAGGCTCGGAGGTGCAAACGTCCGGCCGTCTCTGGTTTGGTATGCAACGATGCCATAAAGGTCAGATGGTTGCTGGTCCGTCGCCCACTCAAGCGTAATGGTATAGGCACCGTTTTCTTGGAGCTGCGGCACGATCGTAATATTGCGCAGATCCGCAGGTACCGAAGGGTTGCCGGTGTTCAGCGCCGGTGCAGGCGCAGGAGTAGGTTCTGCAGGCGTATTGATTGCTCCATCAGCGTGTCCGGTGACGAGCGCCGCGCGATCGACACTGTCGAGCGGCTGTCCGCTCTTTCCGGAAAACGGTTCCGAGAATTTAATGTTATAAACTGCACCACGCACTTGCTGCACGGTTGTGATCGTCACATTTTTTCCTTCAAGGGAAATACTACGGATCGCAAGCTTCGTTCCATTCGATCCTTCGATTGTTAAGCCCTCTGGCGCGTGCTCTCTGTCCACCATAATGGCCGCGGAAAACTCCACAAGAATTTTCTCAGGCGACTGCACTGTTGCTTTCAGCAGATGCACCGGCTCAAAAGTCTGTGTCGTTTCGACGGGTGTCGGTGTCGGTTCCACAGAAGATGAAGATGCAGAGGAGTCAGAAGAGTCAGACGATGAAGAAGAACTCAGAGCCGGCTGGACCATAGGAGTGTCTGCAACGGGGATTTCCACATGGGCTTCCTCCATAAAGTATTCACTTTCCAAACCAGAGGTTGCCGCTGCGATCACTGCGATATACACGGACGTGCTACCCGCAGGCGGCACAAACGAGAGCGTCGTCTCGTCTCCCGTCGTCGTTTCAAAATCATCGTAGAGACCTTCGTTATCCAGAATCGATACCGAACTCATGTAGACGCGGTAGTAGCTGATTTGGTCGCTTGTAACAGGATCCCACTCTACGAGTATCTCGCTACCGTGCAGATTGGCACGCACGCCGGAGACAGCGGAAGGCGGAGCATCCGCGGCGAGCACCTTTCCTGTGAGCGCAAGCATCAGGAGCGTAAACGCGATGGTGAATTTTGTTTTCATACGTTTGGTTTTTTTGTAGGAGTGATGCCATTTATCAGGCATTCAAACCATTGTACCAGATATGCAGCGTTCAGCCAACGCACCAAAGTATGTTAAGAAACTAAAGAAGAGATTTATGCAACTTCAGAATCCAAACCAAGGAGGCCATCAATGCGGTTACGGCAATCAATCCAATGATCGTTGCAAGTTCATTTAGCAACACGGGTGCAAATAGCCCC
>CAYGDT010000107.1:0-2629 GCA_964348745.1 uncultured Candidatus Peribacteria bacterium | reverse complement strand
CACAGCATCGCAGCGTCACGCCTCACATGTGAGGCGTGACGCTGCGATGCTGTGAAGGAGCTCTTGGTTCGTCGCACACGTGCGAACGAGCCTCGCCCCGCAATGCGATGAGAAGAGGGCGAAAGCCGACTTACAAGCATGCGGAGTAATGAATTGACCCGCCCTCTTCGTGGTTCTCTTGGTGACAGATGCCACCGTAAGCCTGTCGAAGGATGGGAGGGAGCCGACAAATTCTACCGCTGCTTTGCGCAGGGTCAAGGAATTTCGAAGTAAATCTGGAGTATTTTTACGTTCTGCATGCGTGTGGCTTCCTTCTTCTTTAAAAGGAATCTAGACTGGTGCACGCATATCTATGTCACTCAATACACGCAACATTTCCGTGGTTCTTCCTTCATATAACGAACGTGAGAACGTTCCGGAGGCAATGCGACGCATTGCCGAAACGCTCGGTGATCGCCTGCTCGAAATCATTATTGTCGATGACAACAGTCCTGACCGCACATGGGAAGTGGTGGAGGAAATGCACAAAAGCGATCCTCGTTTTACCGTGATGCGTCGCATGAACAAACGCGGCCTTGCTTCTGCTTTGGCCGATGGTACGAAAGCCGCGAAGGGCGATATCATCGTGTGGCTCGATTGCGATCTTGGCATTCCTCCCGAAGACATTAACAAGCTCGTAGAAAAACTCCCCGCATACGACGTGGCGATCGGTTCGCGATACGTGCCGGGCGGCATGGATACCAGAAACAAGTTCCGTGGATTTTTGAGCTACCTGTTTAACATCTATACCCGCATGGTTCTCGGTCGGCACTTCTGGGACTGGACGTCGGGCTTTGCGGCCGCCACCAAGGATGCGATGCGCAAGTGCCCGCTCTCCGAAGATGGGTTCGGGGAATACTTCATCGAATGGGTGTATGTGTGCACGCTCCATAATATCAAGATGATCGAAGTGCCGTACCGATACGGACTCCGCAAAGCGGGAGAATCCAAAACAGATGGGGATATCCGTGTGTTTATAAAACTCGCATTGACCTATGTGACGCGCGTTGTACAGATTAGGATGAAGCACGGTTCTCGCCTTCGATCATGACTGCCGTACCCAAGACCACTACCATCACGCGATGCAGAGTCTGCAGATCCGATGCTCTGATCGATCTGTACAGCATCGGCGATCTGTACATTTCCAATTTTCCGGAGAAAGCGGATGACGGCATACAGGCACCGCTCTCCATGGTGATGTGCGATCGGTGCAAGCTTGTGCAACTGCGCCACAGTGCGCCGCAGGAGCTTTTGTATTCGCGTTTCTATTGGTACAGAAGCGGTGTGACCGACACGATGAAGAAAGCACTGAGGGACATTACGCAAAACATTGAAGATCGTATGCATCTTCAGGCGGAGGACATAGTGCTCGATATCGGCAGCAACGACGGCACGATGCTCCGTACATACACTGTCCCAGGCCTCCAAAAGGTCGGCGTGGAACCCGCTTCGAATTTAGCGGAGCAGGGAGCCAAAGGCATCGAATACTTCATCAATGATTTTTGGAACTACGATACGTACTGGTCCGCCGTCGGTAAAAAAGCAAAAGTCATTACGGCCATCGGAATGTTTTACGATATGGAAGATCCGGGAAAATTCATCGCGGATGCCGCCAAAGCCCTGACAAATGACGGCATGTTTGTTGCGCAGCTGATGTGTCTCAAGAACATGCTGGATACCAATGATGTCGGTAACATTTGCCACGAGCACCTTGAGTTTTATTCTCTGAAGTCACTGGAGTTCCTGCTCAATACCAACGGGTTTGACATCATCGACATCGAACATAATCTCGTCAACGGCGGCAGCTACAGGGTCTACTGCGGTCTGCAAGGGGGGAATCCTCCGAAGATCGAAGGAGCGGCGCAGCGCATCGCGAAGTTTCGCAAAGAGGAAGAGGGCATCGATACCATCGAAGTGCACAAGGCGTTCTTCCGGCGCATTGAAGAAAACAAGCGCCAGTGCGTGCAATTTATTACTGATGAAGTCGCTAAGGGAAAGCGCGTATGGGTCTATGGGGCTTCCACCAAAGGCAATACCATTCTTCAATATTACGGGCTCGACCATACGGTGATCGAAGCGGCGTCGGAGCGCAGCCCCGAAAAGTGGGGAAAGGTGACCGTGGGCACGGGTATTCCCATCGTGTCCGAAGACAAAGCGCGCACAGCCGCGCCCGATTATTTCCTTGTGCTTCCGTACGCGTTCTTTGACGAATTCTATAAACGCGAGGAACAGTGGCGAAAAGGCGGCGGACAGTTCATCGTGCCACTGCCGGAGTTTCGGGTGGTTTAAGTGACTGAATACTCGAATAATCGAGTACTCGAGTACTCGAGTACTCGAAATATTGCTAAGATCGTTTCATGGCAAAGAAAGCACTGATACTCGGCATTACCGGTCAAGATGGCTCATACCTTGCCGAGTTTCTTCTCTCGAAAGGTTACGAAGTCCATGGCCTCATTCGCCGTTCCGCCACAGGGAACACCGTTAACATCGATCATCTCTTAAACGACATCACGCTCCATCGCGGCGATCTTGCCGACACACCGTCGCTTTATGCGGCAATCCAATCCTCGAAGCCAGAAGAGATCTACAA
>CAYGDT010000106.1:0-2736 GCA_964348745.1 uncultured Candidatus Peribacteria bacterium | reverse complement strand
GCGCGGCGCCTGCGTGGCCTGAGCGCTTCGCAAGATCGCCGTAGGTGACTACTTCTCCATACGGAACATCCATGAGCGCGTTCCAAACCTCCTCCTGAAATGTCGTCGCGGCAAAGCGCAACGGGAAATTGTGAAAGGACTTTCTGGACCCTGCAAAGTATTCTTTCAGTTGATCGGTACACGCACGCAATGCTTCGTGTTCATACAACTGCTCCGGACATTCGTCCAAAAATCGAATCGCGCCAATACCATCGGCATTCCCGCGGATTTCTATGTACCCTATCGGAGTTTCAATCTGCGCTGTGACGAAGGTGACGGGCATGGCGAGAGTTTGCATGGTAGACTATGATAACGTTAATTCGTTAATTCTCAATTCTCCACTTTCCGTTATCCACTTTCCATTTCTCCTATGCTTCGCCTCTTCCCATTGGGTTCCTCTCCGCGCTCACCGCTGTTTGGCAATGCATTGCTCTTTAACGGAATGCTCTGCGTCTTCTTTGGGCTGGCAATTCTCGCCGCACCCGATCTGCTTGCTTACTTCGTCGCAGCTATCTTACTGATCATCGGGACATCTCTTTTGACTGCGTGGTGGAAGGTCCGCAAGTGATACTGATTCTTCATTGGAATCGATCCTACGGCGATTAAGAACAAGTGGCATCAATACTCCTATCGGGGTAACTGCTCCGATCCTCTGAGTATCAATTGCTGCAGACGCACGGGTATACGCATACAATGCATCAGCTTCCTGATCCTCCAGAGCTTGTATAATAAGACGTTCCACGGTATCACCAGTAGGATCATCCGATGTTTGATCGATAGCACCCATGCAACGGTACACTGTACACAATGATTTACAAATCAAGAAGCCACGGATGTTGCTTTTGGAGAATACGTCGCATGTCCGATCCCTCCAAAAAGTACTCGGCTGGCAGCAGTGCGGTGATTGCCTGTTTCTCCTTCGTGACCAACGCATCGTCGTGCAGCAATTTTCCAATATGCAATGCAACGCGATGGTAGGAGATATTTTCGCTGAGGGATGCACCTGCAATGGACAAATACTGATCGACTGCAGTGCGATCTCCTTCGATCGCGACGAGCCACGCAGCGAGCAGATCGGCAGTACGATCCTCATCGCCGGTTTGCGATCGCAGCAAGCGGATCTCATCGCGTACTGCATCCACTAAGAGCGGGTCGCTGCGCTCGGGGCTTTTCTGGAGCGCCATAAGATGCACTTCCGCGGCTTCGATCAGGCTCTCACGATCAAATCGAAAGAGCGACACTGAGCGTTCTTGCAGCAGCAGCGCGCCGCGCATATCGCCCGACCGCAGCGCCGTTTCCGCACGCGCCCGCAGCAACCGCGCCTGCGTCCACTGCAGGGACACGACGCATGCGACGACAGCGAATCCAAGGAGGACCGCAGCCGCACCGCGTGAAACCCACGGCGCTATGACGCGCTGCGTACCCGGGAGCAGCCCGATCACCATGCCGCAGAGAAGAAAGAAGATCGCGCCCGTTGCGATGGAGGGAAATCCGAAAAGCACTGCTATCTGAAACCCAAGAATACCGACTGCCGCAGGGAGCAGCAGACCGGTGGTATCACGATTGCGGAGACGCCACGCGCCGAGCAGTACTGCTATAACCAACGCAACGTAGAGGCCGCACCCGAGCGGCCCGACGGTCAGCCACATTTGTAAAATTTCATTATGCGCGCGGTCGATCACGGTCGAGAGCGTTTCAAACCGATAGAGCTCCTTGCCGAAGAATGCCGACGAAGCAAAGATCATGGTCTCCAGTCCCCACCCCATAGGTCGAGCGCGGATCATTGCGACAGTCGCACTCCAAATCACTCCGCGTGCACCGAGCGATCTGTCGGACATAAATGACAACGAGAACCTTTGGGTAAAAAAGAGTAAGGCGATACTGGCAATCAACACTACGAGAAGGCTGAGTACGAATGCTTGCCCTATCGTGAACCGACGCATGCGTACGATGACAAAGGAGCGGAGCACAGGCAGGAAAAGTGCTGCGACAGCAACGGCACCCAGCATCGCGCTGCGGCTGACAGTCCCTAGAAGAACGATACCATTGAAGATCACGAGTGCTCCCCACGCAAAGCACTGCGTAGGGGTTTGCGCACGTACTGATGCAAGTACTACAAACGGGAACGTGAGCAGGAGAAACTGTCCGAGGGTATTTGGCTGTCCGAGCGTACTAAAGATACGACCCAGAAATACCTCGCTCAGCCAGAGTCCGGAAAAGGGATCCATGTGGAGCATCTGCAAAGTCCCGTAAAAAACGACCGCTGCATTCGCAGCAAGCAGCGCTGTAATGAGCATGCGTTGACCCGACTGCGTGCGCACGAAGACTCCGCCAAAAAACCCGAGCGACAAAAAGAGTGACCATGTCAGCATCCCCTGATAACGAGGAGACGCCCCGACCACGCTGATGACCGGTGCAACGGACCAGAGCGGCGAAAGCAGCACCGTTGTCGTGAGCGCAAGAAAGATGCAACCGGAAAGATTCCCGAGAAAGATCGGTAAGAACGCAGCGTTTTTTGGGAGCAGCGCGAGACTACAGAGCATCCCAAGCAAGGAGAGTACGAGGAACTTCGGCAACTCAAAGCCAAGGGTCGGAATCGGGTAGAAGGCTATACAGAGTGCCAAAAAACCGACAAAGAAAGCTGTTGAGATGGTTGAATGCCGTATTTGACTAAATTTAGTATACATTGTATAATAT
>CAYGDT010000105.1:0-3075 GCA_964348745.1 uncultured Candidatus Peribacteria bacterium | reverse complement strand
ATTAAATATTAGCAATAATAGTAAAAACAAAAATAGTATGTTATAATACTATTATGAGCGACCGAGATCCCAAAGACCGAGAATCGCCGGAAAGCGACGATGAGCCGAGCGCTGCGTTTTGGCACTTTATTTTTACACACCCGGATCGTTTGCAGTATATAAGTCATTTAGAAGATGCAGATGTGCGGACCAATCTCATGCAACTGATTCTCCTTGAGTGGGCTCGTCAAAAGCCCCTGGGAACACTTAGAATTGATACGGTTGCAATGAACGTTTTTCTGCGAGAAATCGCAGCAATAAAAAGGAAAACAAAACAGAAGTTTCCCGCATGGCAACCGCAAAAAGCACAAGAGATTCCCGAGCCGCGGGGAGAGGATTGGGAACGTATTCTCAGAGATCCCGACAGACACCTCTTTTTATTGACTGATTCAGAACTTTGGAAAAATGTGTATGCGGGAGCGCTGAAAACTTCTGCCAGAACCGGAGAAGAGCCATTGTCGTATATTTGGGATGCTTACGTAGTACTGAAAAGAAAGATTAGAAAACCAAACAAACAGACTGAGTTTTTCGATCCTGCTGGACGGGAAACGTATACAGTCGATGCGGATACAGTCGATGCGGACTGGCAGCGCACTGCATCGAAAGAATCAGAACGAAGAGGAGCACCTAACCGAAGAATTCAAGAGTATTGCGTATCGTGGAGAATGGCGATGCGCGATCTTTGTAAGTGGCTAAAGGAGGTCTGAGGACTAGCAAATCATTGTTAATATATATAAAATATGTTATAATATCTATTATATGGCACTCTCCCAAGCAGCAAAACTACGATTGGTGAATGAACTAAGTTCTCAGGTAAACAATTTATCTGCAAATGCTGCAAATGCTGAAAGAACATTGGGTGAGATGCGCGTGAGTGTAAGCGAACAGTTACGGCAAGAAATCAAAGGAGTGGGGATCGGCGATATTCTTACGATTCGACTGAAAGATCTTGCACCAAAACTTGTAAGTCTCCATTCGAGTATATGTAAGACTATGGGGAAGAAACATTGACCATTCTCTTTGTGTGCGGCCGCGCCGATTCTCTCTCGATTGGGTGACCATACGATTTAGCTGCGCTACAGTCGCAACATGCAGATTGCCGTGCCGTCCGCTACTCAATGGCCAGAAATTAGACACACTGAATTAGTAAATGACTCGGTTACTATTACAGTCGGTGCAAGTGGTGCCGCTACAGTAGTACTCGTCCTTTCCGGCAAAGTGACGATCAATGTTGAGCTGCAGCACCATGCAGTTTTGACGGTTCTTTGCCTACAGACGCAACAAGCTACAGTGCATCAACACGCGACAGTCGGTGACAACGCTTCGATCCGATGGCAGAACATCAGCCTCGCAGCGGGCACGTGGACGCTCGCATCATCGTTAACCGGTCGGCATGCAGTCAGCGACATCGACTGGATCTTCTATGCGCACAAGGATGAAAGGCAGGAACTCTCTGCATGCAATACCTTCGAAGCGGGGGATGGAGGAGGGGAGATCACCATGAAAGGCGTTGCCGAAGGGAGCGCACATGTCCAGTGCAACGGCTTTATCGCGATCGGCTTAAATGGTGGGGGCACCGATACGTACCTTACCGAGAACGTGCTCATGCTTGATCCCACAGCAAAAGTCGATGCCATTCCGGGTTTGGAGATCAAGACCAACGACGTGAAAGCGTCACACTCGGCAACGGTATCACGAGTGACTGCCGATGATCTTTTTTATTTCGGATCACGAGGCTTAGATACCGTGTCCGCACGCAGGATGTATATCGCCGGCTTTCTGCAGGATCTCACACAGAGGATCGTCGATACAGACGCACGCGCAATGGTGCTTGATGCGATTGAAGAGAAGTGGATGCGAGTTATGAGTTCTTAGTTCTTAGTTCTTAGTTCTTAGTTCTTAGTTCTTAGTTCTATAATACTCCGTGCGATTTTTTTCTAGGAACTAAGAACTAGGAACTTCTTTCATTCTCATCACCTCCTGAATTCCCTCTTGATTGATCCGCAGCAATCGCGGTGTCAGCGCGTATTCCGTCTCCTCGGCAAATTCGGTTTGCACTTGCTTTGCAAACGCATCAAACAGCGGAAAATCCTTATGCCAGAAGATCAGAAAGTCACGCGTGGGAATCGCCGCGATATACTCGTCGCCCAGCTCCCGCGCGATCGCCTTGCGAACGCCATCGCTTAAGATGCGCACGGAAGCAAACCCATCGTTCAATTCGACAATGATGTATTTGGCGGACGGATTGTCGTCTGCAGCCTGCGCCACTTCCACTTTAATGTTGCGCGAGCGGGCATCCAGATTTCTGAGAGCCTGTTCGTAGAGCGTGTTTTCATCAATATCCCATTCTTCCAATTGAGCGGCCTTTACAAACGTGTAATGCTCGCCCTGTTCAACAACCACGCCGATATCTACGTCGGGAATGAACTCTTTCCATGTCAGTACCGTCCGATCAGCCGCCGACATCGGCATGAATTGCGGCATGATGTGATCCCGCACGCCGCGCCATGCTTCGGAATTCCTGCGTTGCGATACAAAGACGATTCCCGCTGTGGCAATCAGCAGTACGAGCATCGCCAGTGCGATAGAGACGAATCGTTTTTTGAGCACGAGAAGAGTGTAGAGGAAAGCAAGGTTCTCGGAGAGCGAAGAGTCTAGAATATTTGAATATTTGAATATTTGAATATTGGATATTTGGGTATCCAAAGAGAGCGCTTTCATAGCATCGCAGCCCTTATACAAGCGCTTGCGCGCGTGGATAGGGGAGAAGTAGAAAAGTAGTTCCGGACCCGTCCGCCTGAGGCGGAGGGGGTGCCATCCGGACAATCAAATGCATGTTGGCAAATTGGCACCGACCAGAGCATGCAAACCTTCGGAATGGATAATGGATAGTGGGTAACGGATAAAGATAAATCTTCATCCACTATCCTTTTTCCGTTATCCGTTTTGGCCGAAGGCCAGGTAGTTCCCTGGTAAGGAAGTGTTCCATCCGCAGGTTCTCCTACGGATACCTTGTTACGACTTAGTCCCAATCAG
>CAYGDT010000104.1:0-3083 GCA_964348745.1 uncultured Candidatus Peribacteria bacterium | reverse complement strand
CGTCTTTCGTATTACGGAATCCTCGTGGGCATACTGCTACTCACCAAACATACAACATCACCTTCTTCTCTCCGTGCAACCACGGAACTGGCATCGACTTGACCGGTTTTCTGTCGGGGAATTCAAACGCATGGGAGACGATCTTTGTGCCGGGCTTGAGCTCGGTAGCAAACTTCTTCTGCAGCGACTTCATCGCGCCCGGCATGAGGTAGAGAAAGATACAATCGGCATCGGAAACGTTCTGATGAAAAAAGTTCTTCATCTTGAGTGAGACCGGAAATCCCGAACACAAGATCCTGATTTTACCAAGCAAGTACACCGGCGGACACAGTTCGAAACCTTTTGCAGTAACACCCGGGTAACGCCTGCGCGCTTCGATTAGGAGGCGCGCGTCGCCTGCGCCGAGATCGTAGACAACCTCTGTGCCCTTTAAATCGGCAAACGCAACCATGGAACGCGATACTTTCATGGGTGTTGGAACGTAGGGCGCGCGCAGGAAAATCGACATGACACAAATCATGACAAGCGCCAGAACCCAGAGCATCAGGAGAGCGATCAGAATATCGACGGCTTGCATTTGGGGATATTACCAAATTTTCTCTCGATGAAGCAAATCGTGCCATTCTAGTAGATCGAGCGCTCTATGATTGTACAAATTACTAGATATATGTTATAATGTAACTACAAACACATTTTCTTTCCCCCTATTTCTTTTATGGTAAACCGCCAAACATATATCGTGGGTGCTATCGGCATACTGGTAGGACTCGTCATAGGCGCAAACTCCAGTCAGAATGCGCAAACCGTTTCATTCGCCGGAAATAATCCGAATAATCCGGATATTCAGAATATGCAATCTGTGCACACCTCCCCCGGTTACCTGCGTCAGCGTAGCACCGAAAGAGGTCTGAGCAGCACATTCCTGAACTCTCCATTCCGGCTTACCGCTCCTCGTCAGACAAGTCCCGAAGAGAACGCGGCACGCCTCCAAGCAATTCGCGACAGTAAGAATATCGACAATACGGACACCATGTACGGCGCTCCCACTGACGGTATGACCCTACGCGGAGCTCCCGTGATCGTGCGTCAACGTGTTCCTGAGTGCGCACAGTATACAGGGCCTCGCTACACCAGCTGTCTGGAAGCCTACATCAATGGAGACAATTGGGTTCCAAACTACTATCCGATCGATTACTCGAACTAACGAACGGTATATTCTCTAAACGAAAAACAAAAAGAGTGGCCACTTGGTCGCTCTTTTTTGTGCATTTTCATTGGCCTGATGTTTGGAGCGTGGCAGAGAAGAAATGAAAGAAACGCATCCTGATCGATGCTGTGCTTATCGTCTGCCGCGATGAAACGGACGCCGTGGCGTCTGTCCGCGCGAAGCGGGTGTACGGCGGAAATTTCGGCCGGACGGACCTGACTGCTGCGAATGCTGTTGCTCGAATGATGCTTCCGGCATGGAAGGTAGTGACCTGCGTCGCAGGGAACCGCGGATCAGTTTTTCGATGTCTTTGACATCGCGCGCTTGGCTCGGCGTTGCAAACGAGATGGCCATGCCGGTGCGGCCGGCGCGACCCGTGCGCCCGATACGGTGGACGTAATCCGAAGGATCGTTCGGGAGATCGTAATTCATAACAACGGCGATATCAATGACATCGATTCCGCGGGCGGCGATATCGGTTGCAACTAGAATGCGGTACTTTCCTTTCTTGAATCCCTCGAGTGCTTCGCGACGTTGAGCAAGCGACTTGTTTGCGTGAATTTCCGCAGCCCGATGTCCCGCAGTATTCAGTGTCCGCGTAATCTTTTTCGCTCCGTGTTTGGTGCGGGAAAACACCAGAACGGAACCCTGAATTTCCTTGAGGAGCGAAAGAAGCAATGTAATCTTCTGCTCCTGTTTGACGATAATGAGTTCCTGCTCCACCTTCGCTGCTGCCGTCCCAGAAGGCGCAACTTCCACCCGCAGCGGAAGGTTCATCTCGCGCGTTGCGATGGAGAAAATCTCCTGCGGCATCGTCGCGGAAAAAAGCAGCGTCTGGCGCTCCTTGGGAACATGTTTGAGAATGCGATTGATCTGGGGTTTAAATCCCATGTCCAGCATGCGATCCGCTTCGTCGAGCACGAGTACGCTGACTTCTTGCAGAGTGATGGTGCGCTGATCCAGGTGATCGTTTAGGCGTCCCGGCGTTGCGATGAGAATGCGCGGATTTTGTTTAATCATCTTTCGTTGGAGGTTGATGGAAATACCGCCGACAAACACCGCCATACGGATGCCGACTGCGGAGGCGAATGGCAAAAGTGATTCCTCCACTTGGTAGGCAAGCTCGCGCGTCGGAACAATGACAAGTCCCCTGCCCTTGCTTGCAGCAAGCCGCTGGAGCATGGGGAGACCAAACGCAAACGTCTTGCCTGTTCCTGTCTGCGCGATACCGACGATATCCTTACCCGAAAGCGCAGTAGGAATGGTCTGGTGCTGAATAGGCGTTGGGGTTTTGATGGCTCGGTGATTGAGAATAGCAAGCAGTGCAGGACTGATGCCGAGTTCTGCAAAGCCGGATGACCCTTGAGGAGACGCTGTGTCCATAGGAGCGCAGTATACCCACTCATGGCTGAAAGTCGGCATTTATTCGTGTTTTCTTCTGCGTTCCAGATTTGAATTTGCCTCGGCTAAAATTTGACTGCCTACAATAATTTGTTTATAAAATACTTAATGTTGCACTCAACCCGAACGACTGATTCAACTGATCATGAAATGCCTTTTTTGAGGGAAGCAAGCTCTGGTATATCTCCGAATGCTTTCCATAACATCAAACAAATTCGTCTCGAAAAAGGTGGCTGTTTCAAGAGGATCACTAAGGTGATCGGGAGAGAGGCACAGAGTTTAAGGGAAGAGGAAGATCCAACGGCAGATCTCTGTCTTTCGCAGATATATCAGTGGGCAAATGCACTCGACGTCGATGTTACTGAATTGCTGGTCAATGATGAAGAGAATGATGATAGTACGTATCGAATAATGAGAGACGAAAGAACACGTAAATCATTAATAAAAATTGTTGCAAAAATTTACGATAAATCGC
>CAYGDT010000103.1:0-3146 GCA_964348745.1 uncultured Candidatus Peribacteria bacterium | reverse complement strand
GTATTACAGTACTGGAAAAGGCTGAAGCAGCCCGGGTGGACAGCGAATTGAAAGGTATGGAACGTGAAAAATTGGACTGTATTCGCTCCGCGGGAGTCTTGGAAGAACAGGCAGAACAGAATGCGCGCGAAGAAGCAAAAGCGGAGCTGCGAAAGTTCTGTGAAAATGGAATGCAGGAGCGCTTGCAGGAGCGGCTAAAATCCGGCGAAGCAGCCTGTCAGGAATTGGAGCAGCAATGGAAGAAACGCGCACCAAAACTCATTGCCGAACTTGTGAAACAAGCTACCGAACATTCTTCTCACCTACTTTCTTAAAGTATGGCAATCGTCCAAATGCAAAAAGTGGCGGTACTGGCGCACAAGAATGATAAAGAAATTCTTTTGCAGAACCTGCAAGAAATGGGGGTATTGGAAATCAGTGAAGCGGCGCATGCACCGACCATTGACCACACGGAAGTAAAATTCCGCGAAGCGGAGCTGCTATTTGCCATCTCGACACTCAAGGATTTTGCAACGAAAGACGTATTGAATGTTATGGATCGCATCGCGACACCCGAGGAAGTCATCCACGCCGCAAAACACACCGACGTGCGTGGCATCGTCGACACACTGCACCACTTGGAGGAGGAAGATACGAATGCGCAGCGTTTGCTTACCGATTTATCAGCACGAAAGGATATCCTGCGACCGTGGACGAAGCTGCCGTACCGACTGGATATACCAATGGAGACGCAGTATACGATCCGCCTGCTCGGTACGATCAATGAAGGAGGAATTTCTGGGCTGCAATCTCTTGCAGCTACCAAGCGCATCGACTTGCAACGCGTGAATGACGAAAGTCCCGCAGCGTATGCCGCAACTGTATGGACTGTAGAGTTGGAGAAATTTCTGGAAGCGGCAACCACGCTCGGCTGGACGACAGTCTCGCTGCCGATACTGCCGGGAACGCCGGCGAATCTCATGGAAGAATCTCTTATGGAAGAGAAGCGACTGCGACAGTTACTGCAGAAAAATCGTGAAAAGCGCACTGTGCTCGGAACGGAACTGCCGAATTTGCGCAAAGTGAAAGTATTCCTCGGATGGCTGGATACGAAACAGGCCGCCCGCGAAGCTACTGTGGAAACTTTCGCCACAGTCACCCTGCTTGGGTGGGTGCCGAAGAAACAGGCAAACGCACTGGAATCGCGGCTTCAGCACGCCACGCAAGCGGTAGCGGTGCTCAAAGTAAAACCGGACGAAGGTGAGGAACCGCCGATTCTGCTGAAAAACAACAAGCTGATCACGCCGTTTGAAAGCGTGACCACACTCTACGGATTCCCGACCCCTGCGGATATGGATCCGACAGCCGCGCTCTCGCCGTTCTTCGCACTCTATTTTGCACTGTGCCTTACCGACGGAGGATACGGACTGGCGCTTGCTGTGATCTTCGGCACATATCTTCTGTATACAAAGAAATCCGTTGAAGACGCGAAACTACCCTGGCTTCTCTTTATAAGCGGCATCGTGTCGATGCTCGTCGGCATTCCGTTCGGCGGCTGGTTCGGGTTGACCCCCGATCAGGTACCAGCGTTCATCACAAGGACGGACGCGAGCGGAACGAAATGGTTCCTCGGACAGATGTGGAATCTTTCGACGGAGGAAGGGATCAATTTCCTGCAGTACCTGGCACTGACACTGGGCATAACGCACATCTTCTTTGGCGTGTTCCTTGCCGGTTACCATAAGTGGGTGCACGGCGCGCGCGCGGAAGGTTTTTGGCAGCATTTCACACTCCACATTCTCTTGGGAGGCGCACTTTTTAGGATGTTCGCACCCGCAGCCCTTACCGATGTCGCCACGTACACGCTCTACGCGACACTCGCCCTCACAATCTGGGGGAAAGGCTATGGAAGCCCGTGGTACCTTCGCCCGATCATGGGTCTCTTAGGACTCGTCAACTTTGCTATCGGACTCCTCAGCAACGGTCTCAGTTATCTGCGTATTTTGGCGCTCGGTTTGGTAACGGGAGCAATCGCCCTCGCGGTGAACCAAGTTGCGATCGAAATGAGCAAGCTCTTCCCGCTCTGGCTTGGCATTCCCGTCATGATTATTATTGCGACGGGTGGCCACTTGGTTTCCATCGCGCTCAATACGCTGGGAAGTTTCATCCATTCAGGACGTCTGCAATTCATCGAATTCTTCGGACAATTCTTCGAGGGCGGCGGCCGCCCGTACGCGCCGTTCCGGCGTTCACTTCTGTAATCTTTTTTACCAATTTTCCTTATTATCTCATGAAGAACTGGTTATCCCCCACCAACACGGTCATCGTGGCCACCTGTGCCGCGATTCTCTTCGTTCCACTGTTCGCCTTTGCTCAGGACGCGGCATTCACCGCAGATCAAGTGCACTCCACCCAGCTTGCACTGCTCCTCGCCTTCATCGGCGCTGGCATGGCAACCATCCTCCCCTCTCTCGGGTCAATCATCGGAGTTGCCATGGTCGGACAAGCAGGCGCAGGGCTGCTGACAGAAAAGCCTGAACTTGCCGGTAAAGTGATCACCCTCAACGTTCTTCCCGGATCACAGGGCTTGTACGGAATGGTTATCTCGCTGCTCTTCATCTTCAGCTACGCTCCGTTGATTACCAACCCGTCAACAACAGTCTCAACACTGCAGGGTTTCATTCTCTTCTCCGCTTTCCTTCCGGTGACGATTACATGTCTGACATCTGCACCGTATCAAGCAAAAGTCTGCGCAGCAGGTATGCACATGCTTGCAAAAGACGGTAAGCTCGCGGGTCGCGTCATTACGATGGCCGCTCTTGTGGAAACGTACGCGCTGCTCGGATTCCTTATTTCGTTTTTCATGTTGAACACGTTCAAGGCAAGCATCATCGCTCCCTTGGTATAACTTTCTTCTCCTTATAGCACATGGCTCTCGAAGACATCCTCACCGCCATTAAAACGGAAGCCAACCGGCAGATCGCCGAGGCACGTAAGCGTCACCAACGCGAAATATCCGACATTCGCGACGGCAGCGCACGAAGCATCGAACGCAAGCGCCGTGCCATTGCGGAGCAGAAAGAGGCGAAGCTCCGCCAGTTGCAGATGAAAGCCGAAGTGTACGCGGAGACCTCCATGCGCAATATGATTCTAGAGAAGAAGCGGAC
>CAYGDT010000102.1:0-3206 GCA_964348745.1 uncultured Candidatus Peribacteria bacterium | reverse complement strand
GGACTCCCCGGTTTCCCCGGTTTCCCCGGTCTCTCCTTTTCGTCACCTTTCCAATTTTATTTTCCGGGGCATTTCCTCATAATTTCCTCCGGCAAACGAGCGTTCCCGTAATTCTTCTTAAAGCTATCTTTGAATGCATCAGCCAATTTCTCCGCAGCGCTGCGGTACGCATCGGGGTCATTCCATGCGGAAGCAGGGTTCAGCAGGAGTGGATCGACACCTTCTACAGCAATGGGTACTTCCAGATGGAACAATTCATCGGTGCGGTAGAGTGCATCGCAAAGAGATCCTTCGAGTGCGGCATTAACGAGCGTGCGAGTCAGCGTGATATCGAAACGCTTACCTGTGCCAAAGCCTCCACCGGTCCAGCCCGTATTGATCAGGTATACGTTGCTTCCATACTCCTTCAGTTTTTCCCCAAGAAGCTTCGCATAGACCACAGGGTGACACGGCATGAACGGTGCGCCGAAGAATCGCGAGAAATTGGCAACAGGCTGAGCGATTCCAACTTCGGTTCCGGCAAGTTTGCTGGTGTAACCCATCAGAAACCATAGCATTGCGGCATCGTAGTCGAGTCGCGCGATCGGAGGCAGGACACCGCATGCATCTGCCGTGAGGAAGAAGATCGTCTTCGGGTGGGTCGTCACGGCGATACTTCGGGTATTGCTGAGAAATTTCAGCGGGTAACTGGCGCGTGAGTTCTCGGCTATGCGCGCGTCATCGACGTCCACCGTACCGTCGGGGTACACCATTGCATTTTCCACGATGCAGCCGTTTTCCTCCACAGGTTTTTTCCTGAAGACTGCATTCCAGATATCGGGTTCCTTAACTTTACGCAGGCGGATCAACTTTGCGTAGCAACCGCCTTCCATATTGAAAACGCCTTGCGCACTCCAACCATGTTCGTCGTCTCCGATGAGTGTTCGTTTGGGATCATTGCTCAATGTTGTTTTCCCCGTGCCCGAGAGCCCTAAAAAGAGCGCGCTGCCGCCTTCCGGTCCTTCGTTTGCAGAGCAGTGCAGTGGCAAAACGCCTTCGTTCGGGAGCAGGTAGTTCATGACGGTAAAGAGCGTTTTTTTGATGCATCCGCAGTACTCTGTACCGTACACGATTCCCTTTCTTCTCGTGAAATCCATGGCAATAAGTCGCGGTACAGTCGCGCCGTCTTCCTCACGCAGCAGCCCTGCGTAGGACGCGGTATCCAGCATGTCATACGGTAGTACGATCAATGTAAACGGCTCTCCGGTACTCTTCGTCGAGCAGAGCATGTTATCAGCAAACAGCGCGGAGAGCGGACTGTCGGTGATAAGCTCAACGCCGAGTGCGTACGTTGGATCGTGTCCAACGCTGCGATCAAGCACGATGATGCGTTCTTTTTCCGAAAGGACGTGCAATGCATCACTGAACAACCGATCAAAAAGATGAGGGGTCATGGGGATACACGCCGCGCTGTTCCAATCAACCCGCGTTTCGGTTCCTTCGTCGCGTACCATGTAGGTGTCTTTGGGAATGCGTCCCGTATCGGTTGCGGGGTTCCACGTTGCGAGTGCGCCGGCTTTGGTCGTAATTGCCTCGTTGCTTTGCAGAGCCATGCGGATAAGGTCGGAACGCAGAGGATTCCTGATGAGTGATGCATGACGAGTAATCAGTGTGATATCGGCGGCGGGTGCTTCAAGTGTGGATGGGTTCATAACGAAGAGGGGCAAGGGCTAGGGCTAGGGCAAGGGCAAGGGCTAGGTTGGAGTGAACGGCAGGCTTGGTAAAGGTTATCAAAGAGTGGTGCAATATCGTCTACAGCAAGCGAAGAGTATGCGATGCGGATTAAATTTCCCGTTGCGATCACTCCGGTGTCGTATTGCGTAAGCAGCATCGTGCGGAGCGCCTGCGCATCGATACTTTTACGCAGTTCTACACACAGGAAATAGCCGGAATTGAATGGCAACGGCGAGAAATACTCCGTGTATTCAGGATTCCTCAGGCAACGCTTCACCTCGGCAAAGCGCGCGCGCAGCAGCTCAAACTTTTCCTCTTTCTGACGCGTATAATCCACTGATTGGTACGCCGCTTCCAGCATCGATTGACTCACGTTGCATGCGTTGCTGATGGTTGCGCGTACGATACCTGCCGCTTTATCTTCCATCACTTTTGCTGCGCGCTGCGTCATGCCTTTCCATGCAAAGGTCAGGAACCCGACTCTGAGCCCCCACGCGTAATCCTCCTTGGAAGCACCGTCGATTTTTACTGCGAGCACGTTCTCGTGTAGATCGGCGAGTGCGGCAAAGAGCGACTGCGTCATCACACCGTCCTCGTAGACCAGTCCGAAATACGCATCATCGAGAATGACGACAATTTTATTACCTGCCTCGGCAGACTGTCTGATGAGCGCCAGAATTGCTACTCCTTCTTCCACCGTCGGTGTGTAGCCGGCAGGGTTATTCGGGAAATTCAGCAGGAGTATTTGTTTATGTTTAGGGAGAGGGGATCGGAGCAAGGCATCGCGCAGGCCATCAATATTAAAACCTCCCTTCTCGAATGTCGGAAACGTTTGCAGATTCGCACCGAATTGTTGCCCGAACGTGAGCGTGTAGTTCCCCCAGAATTTATCGGTCAGTACGATGTCGTCGCCATCGTCTATGAGCAGATACCCTGCAACCGTCAGTCCGTGCGTGAGCGCTGCGGTCACGATCGGCAGTGTGATGGGTGCTCGGAGATCGGGATTTTTTTTACGCAGCATCTCCTGCCACAGCGATCGAAGGAGAGGTTTCCCGAAACTGCTCGCGTAGGGAAAAACATCTTTCGGCGGCAGATCCACTTCTTCCGTCATACATGGTAGTCGCATGGGGCTGCCGTCTTCTTCCAGTGCTATGCCGATCGTTGCGTTATATCGTTTGCCCTTCGCCTCAGCCGTCTGCCCCAGTATTCCGCCGTGCGGGAAGAACGCAGCCCGCCCGCGCTTGGAAAGGAGGGACAGTATGGCGGGAGCATCGGCCTCAAGAATTGCATTGAGGTCTTCGGATGGGGTGGGCATCGCGGGCATGCTACTGATTTTCTCGTATGGTTGTCTCAAGGACATCACTTGAACTCTTTCAAAGAGCTAGAATGTCAATTCTAAAGCCAAAAACATCACCTTCTGGAAGTCACTATTGACTAAATAAATATAAATGATATAAATATTTTATGAGTATTTCATATGAACTCACGCGGGT
>CAYGDT010000101.1:0-3275 GCA_964348745.1 uncultured Candidatus Peribacteria bacterium | reverse complement strand
TGCTCTTGATAACGGTCTGCGTTGCCGGATCGAGGACGGCAATGCGGTTCTCTCCTTCGATGGCGACGTACAGCTTGGATGCAGGAACTGCCCCTCGCCCCGCCCATGGAGAGACACAGGAGGTGAGGAAAATTGCCGTGAGGGTCAGGAAGATTTTCTGCATAGTGAGAAGTGGGGAGGAAATCAGTTTGCAAGCCAGCCGCCATCCACGTAGAGGATTGCTCCTGTGATGTAACTGGCTTCTTCGGATGCGGAAATACTTCAGCAGCTCACACCCGAAGCACTAACTGCAGTCTAGCAGGCCGCCTTCGCTCGGAAGCAGTACGACTTGATGCGCGTCTATAGGAAAAATGCCGATGTGAGAATCGACGTTCTAAAAGATCTCCAAATACAATATGAAAAAGTGATGGATAGAATCACCGAGTAAGAAGACGTCAGGTAAGTGAATCCAAACGTCGGTGTCCATTGTGCATGCTCGTTTTGGTTGGCCATCCTGACACTTATCCGTACCTACACGTTACCAGATTGGGCAAAAATGGCTCGCTAAGAGTGCCAAAATTTTATCGCTTGGCCCCGTAGGTGGAAGTCAAAAATAGGTAGAATATTGGCATGTCCGCATCATCCCTAACTAAGAAGGCCACACTCGCGATAGAAGACCAAGAAGCATCTATTGCTCATCAAAGACTTCTAGAAAAAGAGCAGAAGACTCCATCAGAAGAGAAAGAACTTTCAGTACTAAGTAAGAAACTCCATGTCCGTAAAATATTGCAAACGGGTGCTCTGACATGGATGAGAATGGATACGTATTTGCAACCGTATGCGAAGCGTCTCCGAGCGGAACTCGTTGATGCTTATGGTGACGATACTCCGGTCAAGCGCACACTCATTGACCGTTTCATTTCCGAATGGAATGTAGCGTGTTCCTACGAGAAAATGTTCAATGCAACGAAGTACAAGGCCAACGATGACTTCACCAGTTTCGATTACAGCCCCAGCAAAACGCGCTACCTCAAAGAAGTGCGCCAAGGCATCGCGATGGCAAACGATCAGATGATCCGCATCGCGCAGGCACTCGAGAACATCTGCCGCCCACAGGTTCAGGTGAAGATCAAAAACGCCTTTATCGCCCAGAATCAGCAGTTCAACCAGGCCGTTCCACCTAGAGATTTAGCAGATGACATCATGGCGAAATATGTGCCATAGACCCGTTGTGGAACAAACCGACAGGCTCAATATTGACGATGTGCAGTCTGCAATCCCTGCCAATGCAGTCAGGGCATCTCTCGAAATTGAAGGGAGCTTTGGAGTGCAAGAGCTTGGAATCGTCGGACTGCTCACGAACCTCAAAAACGGGTATCGCCACTACTTCGCATGCAGCCGGTGTGGGAGAAATTATCTCAGTCTCTATCGCCGCGACTTCGGCGACTACGCATGCCGTAAATGTCTTGGGCTTCTATACGCCTCTTCCCTACGAATCAAAGTTCTCCCTGAAAAAATCTCATGGGGCAGCCGAAAAAGTAGTGCTAGAGTATTTTCTCTATGAAATAGCCTTCATCTGCCACCGTGAAGCATCTCTTCGCTGTTCCAGGGGACTGTTGTGCATTTCCGGCGCTTTCTTAGAGAGTAATAACAGGTTATCTGCAAAGTCATCTATTATATGGCTATGCATCGTCATCAAATTCTTGCCACGCTTCTCTCGGCTCTCTCCATCTCAGGCTGCATGCCGCAAAATCCATCCACACCAATGAACAGTGATGAGAATCCGCCCATAATATCAATGCCCATGGACAAGATGGAAGAACGGCCGACACCGTTGATTTTTGGCCTCTACGTCACACCCGATCCCGCTCAGAATCCTATCGATCCTCCCGAACGGTTTACGGGCTACCACGCTGCTCTCGATTTCGAGGTGCTCCCAGATGAGAAGGAAGCTCCTGTGCCTATCTATGCCATCTGTGAGGGTGAAATCGCTTACAGCGACCATGCCGAGGGCTACGGAGGCGTCTTGATTCAATACTGTGTCCTTCAAGGGCAGGAAGTCACGGTATTGTATGGACATCTCGATCATGGTTCCTTTCAGAAAAAAAGCGGGGAACAATTCACGAGTGGCGACCAGATTGGCATTCTCGCGCTCACACGCAGCGAAGAGAGCGGAGGAAACCGCAAGCATCTTCATCTCGGCATTCATAAAGGCAGAGAATTGGATTTTCGAGGGTATGTGCAAAGTGAAGAGGAACTGGAAGGTTACCTCGACCCTTTCGCTGTATTGAATGAAAATATGGTGTTTGACTGAAGCTTGATCCTTAGCCAAAACCTCAAAAATGCTCCATCGGAAGCCCAAAAGATGCTATACTAGCTATACACAAACACTCTCACTTTGAAACGCATGACGTCTCCACTTCTCCTTCTGCTTCGGGATAAAAAATATCTGGCTATCACGATTTCCATCGCGGTCGTACTCTTCTCATTTGAGTACTACCTGATGGCCACGCTGCCCGGCGCAAGGAACTATCAATGTGTAATCGGTGGATTCCTAACACCGTTCAATATGACATTCGGTTTCATTTCCAGCTTGCTTATGGGTTTGATGGTTGTAGGGATCATCGCTGTGATTGCCGAACGGCATGAAAATGCCGCAGCAGCCACATCCCTCGGCAGCATCGGTACTGTTGTAGGTTTGCTGACGACATTCTGCACACTCTGTACGTTGCCGGTGCTGACGCTCTTTGGCCTCTCTTTTGGGCTGGAGATCTTCACGACATATAACCTCGCTCTCAAAATCACCAGCATGGCACTCCTCTTGGTTGGACTGTATCTCATCAACAATCAGCTTGGGCAGGAATGCCGCCTCTGTACTGTTTCTGCCAAACGCAAAAACGGCGACGGGATCTGTCCGTCACCGCCTGCGTTTAAGGCTTATTAAGCGGCTATAGCTTGCTCTTGGTGCGCTGTTCCATGCTCCCGCTTGTACTTCGCTGCTGCACGGATGAGCGCTTTTCTGCCGAGAAGATAGAAGAGTCCGGGGTGAACAACCATTTCCACGACCAATGACACCAGTAAGCCACCAAACATCGTTACGGCAAGAGGATGCAGGATTTCTTTTCCCGGTTCACCTGCGCCAATGATCAGTGGAATGAGCGCGAGCATTGCCGTGAGCGATGTCATGAGCATCGGCGTAATACGATTGAGCGATCCCATGACGATCAGATCTTCACTGAACGGGATACCTTCCTCCGTAGCCTTATGCACCCAGTGCTCGATCAGGAGAAGGCCGT
>CAYGDT010000100.1:0-3286 GCA_964348745.1 uncultured Candidatus Peribacteria bacterium | reverse complement strand
TCCACCGGTAGAATAGGTTTCCACCGTCACGCTACAGGTTACCGTTCCGCCAGAGCCGATTGCAGTCCCCGTATATGTTCTCGTTGAAGATAGTTGGACTGTTTTAGATCCTCCTGACACAGGACTCACGGAACCAACTGCTTGGTTAATAGAGAATGAGGTAGCGTTTGAGGATGTCCAGTTGAGAACAGTGGTTCCCCCTGCAGGGACATACGTGCTACTCGCAGATAACGTGCACATTGGTGCAGGCACGACGGGCGTTTGCACATTTACGGTAACCGATTTTTCTGCACTCGGGCCGTCTTTGCCGCTTCCGTCTTCATTCGTGCACCATAGGCGATATGTTGTTGTCGCGTCAGGATATTGCACGATCGAACCGGAGGTGGGCACTGAAATTTCAGTTGAGCCAACCCACCCGACACAGCGTGTTGCATTGGTAGCACTCCATGAAATAGTCGTTTGAGCTCCTTTAATAATTGAGGTGGGAGATGCAGAGAGGGTAACTGTCGGGGTGAGGAGTGTTGTGATTGGTGCGTTGCACGTGTATTCCCATGCATGAATGAGATGTGTTTTGACTGCTGTAGCAGATGCACCCAAATTGTCTCCAAGTACTGCAATATCGTGATCTGTAGCGCTGCTGATAACCCACGATCGCGTTGCTGTTGCTTTTCCGCTTTGGCACACTGGCGTTGAAACAACACAACCAGTTTTTGGTGTTCCATACGGGCTGTCTGCACACATGTTTTGATCTCCTCCGAATTCATTTCCATAATCCCAAAGACCAAAACAGGCAGTAGTACCCGCAGCCAAACCAATAATTGAAGAATTGCTGCAGCTTCGAACGTTTATCCCCGGTCCGGCCTGGGTAGTTGTGGTGACATTTATACTGACCTGTTTAATCGCATATGCAGCAGTCGAACCGGTGAGGGGGGCACATCGCAATTCATACGTGACATTCCCCGTTATGGGACCGACGGTAACGGTCGTGAGATTACCCTCAACAACTGCTTTCGTGAGATCGATGTCGGGACCGCCTGCGGATATACGACCGATGCCGCATGCTGCCGAATTTGAAACTGACCACGCGAGTTTTGAAGATTGACCAGAAGTTACCGATGAAGGAGTCGTCGTAAAAGAATTTATGATAGGCCCAGGAATTGTAGTACCTCCTGTCCTTGATTGAATAAGGCCTGATGACGGAAGCCCCGGAACACCGTAGCCGTTCGTCCAATCATTGTGAGCGAAAGTAGAAGTGGTGAGAGAATTCGGAGACCAGATGAAGTGCCCCGCCACGAGCGGTCGCGAAGCAAGAGATTGGTATGAGGAAGCCCCGAGGAGCGTGGCTACGACAGAGGAACCCGTGCCCGCTCCGGCAACTGTTGCCCGCAGTTCAAAGTATCGGGTTTGACCGGCAGGAATCTGAACTGCAGATGCTGATGGAAGGAAAGCAAGAGTATTTGCCGATGGAAGACTGATGTCGATCTGACCGCCTACACCTTGTCCAGAGATTGGGGACGAGTAAATCGAATCCGTATACCCAAAAAGGCTAATGTTAGAGAGACTCGCACCAGTCGGGAATATGCTGAACCCAAATTCTCCGAGTCCTACTGGCCCGTGTGAATCCGCCGTCACTTTAAATCTCATCAATCTCCCGTCTTGCACGCCTGTTGAAGAGAGTGTGTCGAGCGCGACTGAAGGGAATGACTTCATCACCCGCACACCAGAAACTGCGGTTGAGCCGGACGCGTACACCAGCGAACCTGAAACAGAACCCACTCCTTCTCCGCTTAAGAAGTCGACTTTAACGAGATGGCCGGACGTGTTAACTGGCTGCCAAATACCTATCTCTGAGAGATCCGCATAAATTAAGAGCGTCATATCTTGATTGGGAGGAATGTAGAAGCCACCACCGCTTGGACCACCGGCCTGCAAGGTGGATGTTGCAGTTTTGTTATTGCCGGTGAAATATGCTTCACCGAGTTTATTTTTCGTTTCGTAGATCTCTACTTTTTCAATGTCGCTTGAGTTACCACTCGTGAGTTTCAAGCCAAGACGGTTGAGGGAAACTCCCTCAACGGCTGCGCGAAGTTTATACACGCCCACCAAAACTTGATCTGATCCTGCTGCGGCAATTTTGTAGCCCGGGCTTGAAGCGTCAGTCGATACTTGAAGAGAACCTTGGGAGACTGAATCCCCAGTAACGGTCACATAGGCCGCGCAAGTGGATTGACTCCCAGAAGGAGCTTGAAAGACTAAAACGTACGTTTTAAAGCCGTTTGTGCTCGATGTGAGTGTCACGCTACCGTTCGCTGGACGTTGTGGATCGTTGGCTGGGAATCCTACAGAACCAACAGCGTAGAGAGCACCCGTGCTTGTCCACGAAAGTGTAAATGGTTCATTCACAGCGACGGTATATTTATTTGAGGTGATTGAACAATTCGGGGCATCAGCAGCAAACCCCCCACCCTGAAATTGATTGCTTTCAGCAAGAGACACTGATGGGTTGTAATAATTCACAACACGCAGTCGATATAAACTTCCTACATTTCCGAAAAGCGATCTCCAGTTAATTGGTATATCAATCAAGCCGCTACCGGAGGCAAGTGCGCTGACCGAGTCAATACGTGCGCCAGTATAGAAATCAGTAATGAGTATTTGTGAGTTTGCTGCTAAATCCTTATAGAGCGCAGCAACCCGATCGGGAGTAACGTTTGCAATTTGAATTTGAGTGTTGTTTGAGACAGTTCCGCCACGAAGCGCGTTCTCGACGTTATTGATAGTGGTCTGGTCCGCTCCGAATGCCACAAGAAGCGAAAGGATGGCCTGTATCTGTGCTTCGGTCAATCCAGAGGTTGCACCGAGGACGCTCGTATTGACGTTAACGTGTCCGATCGCAGTCGAACCAAGGAACGCGGCTTCGCTCATGACAGGCATCGCAAACGAAGCAACAAGTGTAAGAGCAAAGAACGCACGTGTGAAAGTATTTCTCATGAGGTATGAGTTATATGTAAAAAAGAAGAGTTAAGAATAGGTTAAAGGTATCATAAAATGGTACCAACTAAAGAAAACTCCCTCAGAAAGACGACTTTAGTGTTGTACAACTACTCTTTTTCCTCTAACTACTAGAATAAGTAAAAAACAGGCAACCCCTGCTACGATCACCTCAATAATGTCAATCAATGTTACGTCTAAGGCCAAGTGCATCAAGAAATCAACAATTTCTTCCAGTGTATTGAACACTAATTGATAGTATGTTTCGGGCTCTGCTTCTTCAGCGACAGAGCAT
>CAYGDT010000099.1:0-3349 GCA_964348745.1 uncultured Candidatus Peribacteria bacterium | reverse complement strand
CGGGATCGGTTTAACCCAAGTAAGGGATTGGATTTAGAAACATCAATAAGCCGCTCCTGCCATCTTTTCAGTATTGCCCCTAGCTGTTCAGGAATTGATTTATTTGACGATGTCATTGCTGCATTTTTGCGATTTTTTAATTCTTTAGCAATAGAGCTTTACATTGTGGTTTCAGTGACAGAGCTATTTATTATGGCTCTAAGGCCTATTCTTCAAACCTCAAAAACTTCCACAACGGCATCTCAAACCCATTTGCCAACCCCTGCAGGGTATCTATAGATGCCCTCTTAGGTTCTTTGCCTTCTAAGTTCTGAAGGTACTTCGTACTAATCCCAGAACGCTGAGCTAGCTCGTCCTGCGTAAGACCGTGCTTCTGTCGAAGGGAACGGATTCGACTGCCTAACTGCCTTCCAATGTCTTTGGCCATGGCCAAATTGTCCGTTTGACCCTATATATTGAAAACCATCTATAGATGGTGCTAAAATAAATTAGTTCCCCCATCTCCCATGGCGCTCCCGCCACCCACTACCAAACATAAGGTTTTTGCTGCGCTTATTTTGTTTGTTCTACTCCCGGGCGGTTGTGTTCTTATGCTGAGTGGTAAACCAGACCCTGCTACGTCAAATCGCATAAGTGCGCTGGTGTGCGCCAAGCAGAAAGTTCTTGAGCAGCTCAAGGCACCAAGCACCGCTGAGTTCCAGCGTAGTTCAAGCATGATCGTCGAAACCAAAGACAATCTGACCTATAAGATTGGCGGGTACGTGGACGCACAGAACGGTTTCGGGGCGATGCTGCGAACCAGCTTCATCTGTGATGTGACGGTGCATCCCGAATCGGAGCAGTGTGAAACTGAATGCTCAGTCGATCAGTGAGCATATCTCCGTGACACGGGAAGGTACTTCGGAACGTTCAGAACATCTGCCGTGCTACTCAGATAAGTTGACGTTTTGTGCCAATTTTTCTCAAAAAACGAACTATTATTACAAAACACACCTGACCCCAGAGGGTACCCGTTTTTGAAAAAATTGCTTTAACGAAGACGAAAAAACACCATTGACGAAAAAGGCCCCGTGGCTATCGCTTGCATTTAGACCTTCCATAAGGTCATGCCCAAGAATGCACAACACAGGGAGTTCCAAAAGCTATGGAACCGGGAAACTGGCGAAGGCATCTCTGCTCAAGATGCTGAGAGCTATGCCACTGCCGTTGTGAGTTTTGGTGCACTTCTTATTTCTATTTCCCAAAATTCTTATGAGAGAACAGCTGAAGAATAATTTACCAAATCCGGACATGCATCCGGTGATGCGCCACCTCGGATTCAATGAAGAGGCGGTAGTTATGTCATGCCGAAAGCATGAGCCGCGACTCTTCTTCTATGAAGAACTGAATCTTGCTCGGGATGAGAAGAAAAATCGTATCTATTCGGCACATGAATTGGTCATGGAGCTTCTCAAGTGCGATTCAGATGAGGCATGGCGGTACTTAGGAAAAAACGGATTGCTCTAAATCTTTTTTTACAACCCTCATCCCACTCATCTCCCACATTTTTTATTTTCTCATCTTCATTCTTATGACATCGATTGAGCCATACGTTGTCGGTCCAGATATCAAACCTGTATTGCGCCATTTCGGCTTTCGTCAGGAAGACCCCGTGTACTGCCGAACGTACAAAGACAAACGGTTTCGTTTCTACAAGGTCTTCAATCGTGTAATAGACGAGCAGACAAAACACCCGTATTCACCTCATGAATTGGTTATGGAATTGCTCGGATGCGATATCCAGGCAGCAACGCGATACATGGCTAAGCACGATCTAGTTTAGCTTTCCCTTTTTTTGCGGCGTGCATTCCCTGCATTCCCTACATGTCGGGGGTGCACGTTCGCATCTTCCACGATAAATCCTTCTACTGTTACACTGTAGATTTTCCTCATCTCTAAGCCAATAAAATGCGCTACTTCATCTATTGCCGGAAGTCATCTGACCGTGACGACAAGCAGGTACTGAGCAACGAGGCTCAGAGGCGCAGGATGACCCAGATGGCGGACAAGCTCGGCCTCAAGATCGCTGATACCTTCATGGAGCAGAAGTCGGCCTACAAGACAGGTCGGCCAAAGTTCAATGAGATGATGAGGCGACTGGAGAAGGGCGACGCCGATGCCATTCTGACTTATCACTTAACCCGGCTCGCTAGAAACAGCTTCGATGGAGGCAGGCTTATCTACTTCATGGATGAATGCGTGGTGCAGGAAATACGCACGGAAGACAGCGTGCATTCGAATCTATCGGACACAAAATTCATGATGCAGATTCACTTCGCCATGGCGAAGAAAAGCTCTGATGATACGAGCCAATTCGTCCGTCGCGATATTGAATCGAAGATTCTCAAAGGGGAGCTGCCGGGAGCGGCTCCCCTTGGTTATCTCAACATCGATCAGAAGGGCACTATCGCGGGGCACTTCTACTCCCAAGAGAAACAGAAGATGTTGTTTGATTTGGGGCGTCCGCTGAGGCGAGAAGAAATTGATCCGGTAAATGGACCGCTCATCAAAAAGATATTCGAGGAAGCGAGTAGGGGGACGCACACCCTCAAGACGTTGTGTGAACTGAGCTACAAGCTTGGGCTACGTTCAAAGCACGAGAAGAAGCTCCCTCAGTCGACAGTGTGGAATATTCTCTCAAATCCGTACTACGACGGAGCTATTCGATTAAAGGGCAAAGTTCATACAGAAAATATTCAGCACGAAGCACTCGTCAGTAAACAGCTCTTTGACCGCGTACAGCAGCTCATGAAACGACGCGTAGGCGCGGGGATGAAGCGACACTTCTTCCCCTACACGGGACTATTCCGCTGTGGCGCATGTGACTGCGCGATCACCGCCGAAATTCAGAAGGGACACATCTACTACCACTGCACCCATCGCAAAGGGAACTGCGATCAGCGCACATGGTTGAAGACGGAGGACTTGGAACAGCAACTGATCAATGTCGTACGCAGGCTCGTCATCCCGCGCTCATTCCTTGAGTTCGCATTCAAGAAGCTCAAGGACACACACAAGACTGAATCCCAAGTGCAGAATACCGCTCGTCAGAGCTTGGAGAGGCGTTACGGCCTTCTCAAGGCCAAGCTCGACGCTCTCCTCGACATGAAGCTCTCTGCCAAGAATGCATCAGGAACGCTGCTGACAGATGACGAGTACATAGAGCAGAAGAACGTCATCAGGACGGAGATGCTGGAACTGGAGCAGCAAAGAGAGTCCTACAAGAAACAAGCTGACACATGGGTGGAAGACTGTGAGAAGTTCATCCAACACACCCAGGAGCTAGGGGATAGATACGGCATGGCCACAC
>CAYGDT010000098.1:0-3351 GCA_964348745.1 uncultured Candidatus Peribacteria bacterium | reverse complement strand
GGGAGGCGAGCCGGCAGAAGTAGAGGCCCGAAGCGACGCGCGTCCCATCGACGTTACTCGTCCAGAGAAACGCTTTGTCGCGTACGGCGTGCCACAGTCGCACGTGCTGCGACGTGGCGTGCGCTAGGATCGCAGCGCAATGAAAAACAACATCGAACCGATGTTCTTTGCAGATCGTCTCCATCAAGTTTCGATCGCGGATGTCTCCGCGGATACTGACCAGCCGCTCGTGTGTGTCTTCATCACGTTCCAGATCGATATTCACGACGTTCCATCCTTTTTCCAGTAGGTCGTGTTTGAGCAGGCCCCCGAAGAAGCCGGATCCGCCGGTGATGAATGCCTTGTTAGTGATAGTGATCAGTAGAGATGCAATACTTTTCAATCTTACCACGTGACCCCCCCTCACCCCTGCCCCTCTCCCTGCAGGGAGAGGGGAAAAGCCTTTTTTATGATGCGCAGTATAGGTTCCAGATCATTGAGCACCTGCTCATTGGTAAATCGAAGCACGTGTAAACCACGTTTTGTAAGATATTGATCACGAATATAATCATGTTGTACTTGCGCGCGCCGCGCATGCCCTGATCCGTCTAACTCAACAACGAGACGATATTCCATGCAGAGAAAATCTACGATGTACTTTCCAATCGGTACTTGTCGTCTGAACTTCGCACCGCTCAGCTGACGATTTCGTAGTTGCCGCCAAAGCACCAGCTCTGCTTTTGTCTGCCGTTTGCGCAAGCTTCTTGCTACTCCAGCAGAGCCATCGATTGTGTATGGTGGGAATCGAACCAAAGGATCAAAGGGTGCACGATATTCTTTTCATATGCAAATTCTTGCTACTCCAGCAGAGCCATCGATTGTGTATGGTGGGAATCGAACCAAAGGATCAAAGGGTGCACGATATTCTTTTCATATGCAACTTCTACCCTCTCCCAGCGGGGAGAGGGATAGGGTGAGGGGGTCAGGTGTCGAGCATGATCTCATTTTTGATATACATTATTATTCTTTTCCTGTGGATCAGACACCAAGAAATACCAAGAAGATCAATGAACACCAGAATGGCAAACACCATGGGTTTCATGACTGTTGCATCGCGGAAATCGAGATAAAAATAGAACCATTGGTAGTGGAGCGTTAGCAGTACCACGGGAATCCAGAGCGGGAAGGCAACCAAAACAGGTAGTGCTGCGAGTATCAACACCAGATCCAGAAATTGCATATAAAAGTTATCCATGGAGACGATCGCATTCAGTAAAAATCCGAGGATCGCCGATGCAAGTAGTGTACGGTGCAGACGCAGCCGATCCCCAAAAAAGAGCGCAGGAGCGAGCAGCGCAAAGAGTCCGAGTGTGATCAGTACGGGTGACGTATGCAGTAGGTTCCAGTATCCGGTGATGCCGTCGTTGCCATAATAGTAATTATGCACGGAGAAGAGCGTCTGAACACCCCACGCGGCGTTGCGTATCACTTTGAACGGGTCGTCCCACACAACGAGAGATTCCGTACCTCCGTGCACGCCGACCTGTACTTGCCCCGTTTGGAGGATTTGCACGATGACGTAGAGCGCGGGGAGCCCAAGCCCGATCAGCAGACTGAGATGCCGTCGAAGGAACGAGTTTTCTTTTGGAGACAATGCGAGGATCAACGGCAGTACGATGATGGCAAACGGCTTGGTGGTAATGGCAATCGCCCAGACGATCCCTGTCCACCATCGGTTGCGTGCCGCGCCCCAAATTGCGAGAAGGAAGAAGAGAATATTGCTCGCCTGCGTGTATCCCGTGACGTAGGCGTATGTCATATACGGCATAAGTGCGACGATTCCGGCAAACAGGAGTCCATGGCGCTTGTTGCGAAAAAGTGCGGCAGCCGCGCCGTAGGCAGCGAGCGGAAGTAAGATTCCCGAAAGCCATTGGAACAGCAGGTGCGATTGAGGGGAACCCGTAACGAAGTACACCAGCACTCCCACAAAATCCGATCCGTGGAATCCTTTCATAGAGAGATCCAGTGTCCCGTGCGCGAGTTTCTCTGTGAATGCCTGATACACCGTATAGTCGCTTGATCGCCCAAGCGCAGGCGAAAGACCGAGTGTTCCAAGAACCGTAGCGGCTATCAGCGCGAAAAGGAGGGTGACATTTTTCATTCTCTGATGACCATTGTACCGATAGAGTAGGGAAGATGAAGAAAATCGCCATCATTGCCGGAGCGGGGCCCGCCGGGCTCACTGCTGCTTACGAACTCCTGAAACGGACCGATATCCATCCCGTCGTTCTCGAGGCGACGGACGCCATTGGCGGGATTGCGCAGACGTTTAACTACAAAGGCAACAGGATCGACATCGGAGGCCATCGCTTTTTCAGCAAGAGCAAGCGGGTGATGGACTGGTGGTTTAATATTCTTCCTCTGCAGGGAGCGCCGGCTGCGGACACGCTCGAAAAACAGCATGAGATAGATTATGTTGCGGAGAGTGTGGTGGAGTATTTGTGTAAGGAATGCGTCGATGAAAAGGTGACTAGTGATCAGTGGTTAGTGGCTAGTGAAGCTGCTACCAAGGAAACTATCCACTATCCACTATCCACTATCCACTCATCTGTTGTTCGTATCCTTCGCCCCGCTCCGGACCCCGAAAAAGAGGACAATGTCATGCTCCAGCGCCCCCGCGTCTCGCGCATTTTCTACAAGCGTTCTTTCTTTCCCTACCCGATCGGTATCACGTTGAGCGTCGCCGCGCGACTGGGGTGGATCAACACGTTTCTCATCGGATTAAGTTACCTTAAATCGCAGGCGATTCCTGAAAAAGATGAAACGTACCTCGATGCGTTTTTTAAAAACCGATTCGGGCGCAGGCTCTACGAAACGTTTTTTAAGGATTACACGGAGAAAGTGTGGGGCGTGCCTTGCAGTCAGATCAAGGCAGACTGGGGTGCACAACGCATCAAAGGGCTTTCGCTCAAGCGCGCGGTTACGCACGCGGTACGCGATCTCCTAAGTACCGAGTTCTCTAAGGCGCAGGCCGAACGCGAGACCAGCTTGATCACGCGGTTTTTCTACCCGAAGTTTGGGCCGGGGCAGATGTGGGAAACGGTGACTGCGCAGATTCGCGCGTGCGGGGGAGAAGTGCGAATGAAGAGGAGAGTCGTGGGGGTGAAGTGGAAAGAGGATAGTGCCTGCCTGCCGGACAGGCAGGGAAAAAGGATAGTGGCATCTGTGACCGTTGAAAATGTTGATACCGGAGAAACAGAAAATGTTCCGTGTGATTACTTTTTCTCCACCATGCCGGTGCGGCATCTGATCGCGCAAATGCATCCGCAGCCGCCTGATCGCGTTGCAGAAGTCGCCGAGGGACTTATTTAC
>CAYGDT010000097.1:0-3680 GCA_964348745.1 uncultured Candidatus Peribacteria bacterium | reverse complement strand
GATCGATTCCACCTTGTGGAATCGGATCACCGGGTCGTGGCGGTGGCGGGCCTGCGGGCTGCTGCGCTTGAGCACCACCCTGTGCGGGGTTTTGGCCTGCCGGCGGATTGGTTTGATCTGCCATTTGGTATCCAGTGTAGCAGTCAAAATCGGTCTGACAACCCAATTTATGGCAAATCTATTCCATGCCTCTTTATAAATTCGCTCTACATCTTTCGATTGTGGAACTCGGATGCCCATTTAATAATTTCTGGAGTCGCGCCACAGCATGCACTAATAACACACCTTGGGTCACGAAGTCTTGCAATTCTCCATGCCGATTCGAACTCGGGACGACTGGTTCTGAGCCTCGCCTCAATTTCAGCTAGTTCTGCATTTTCATCAGCACTCCTTAATGCTCCTAGCTTATACAGCTCTTCAAGCCTAATACTGTCATTGGCAAGCCCCTTCGCATAATCATTTGTATTAGGATACACAACTCCGGCAATATCCTCAGCATCTCCGACGCGATTCATAACAGCAGTCGCACCCGTACAATTGATCCCAGTGACAACATTTCTATTTTTTGCAATTTCTTGGAGCATGCTCTGCGCATCAAGCAATGTAGTACTTGGATGCTCACTATCCGGAAAATCCCCATTACTTTCGAGACGAAAAGCTACAACAAGTAGTCGAACCTCATATTCCTTACAGAGCTCTGCGAGTGCAGCCGCTTCTTCTAGGTATCGCATTGCTTCTACCCATATGCCCGAAACGTGCTTGTTAGCGACTAAATACTTGAACTGAGGTTCATGACGCTGGATTGCCCACGCTCGCTGATTCGATCCAAGGCTTTGCCATTGACTGTCGTGCCTTCCTATCGTGTCGGTAACGGGTGCAATTAACGCCGGTACGGGCTTACCGGATACTTCTGTAGCAACACGAATGCCCCGCTCATTGGCAATTGCGTACTCATGAGGCAATTCAAATTCTTGATGAAGATCATACCGCCAATCGGAATCATGTTGTGTTGCACGAAACGGAGTACTCCCAAATGTTGCTGCACCGAATTGATTGGCTCCAACGCCCCTGTAGTCCAAAAGTGCCGATCGGACTTTCCAAACATTTTGATCTGAAAATAACGTGATAGGTGTTGATGCATCAGCTCCGTAGTGATCACGTGCACGAGATGTATATGAACCTTGATGGACTGTCCCGAGTTCGATGGCTGTGTCGTTCGTATTCATGATAGCGATTGGTGGTATAAAAAAACTCCTGCTCTCTGCGAGGGGAGTTGCTTCTTGTAGTAATGAATGACTATGCAACAACCAGCCCTCGCACTGAGCGCATCATCATCTGCATCATTGAGGCCAAAGATGTCGGGCGGGTTTGCATAAGTACGCTCGGATAGTACAGCTGCTTTTTATGTTGTCAAGTAGCTGCTGAAAGGAACTTTTCTGCAGCCTTCCTCGCTCGCATAATGAGTTCCGGGTTCATGAGGGAAACTGCAACAAATTCCGGAATTCCGCTCTGTCGTAGACCAAAAAGTTCACCGGGTCCTCGCAGTTTCAGATCGATTTCTGCGAGAAGAAACCCGGAATCATACTTTTCCATCGCGCGGAGGCGTGCGCTTTTTGCTTTCAGAGGATCGGTGGTAAACAAGAAACAGTAACTTTTGAAATCCCCTCTTCCCACGCGTCCACGAAACTGATGCAGCTGAGCAAGCCCGAAACGTTCCGAGCCTTCGATGATGATAATCGTTGCATTTGGAACATCGATACCGACTTCGATGACGGATGTGGATACGAGAATATCAAACTGCTTATCTTTAAATGCACGCATGACATCGGATTTTTCTTGCGGTGTCATCTTCCCGTGCAGTGCCGCAATGCGGCGGTTACGAAAACTTTCTTCCATGCGCTTGCGTTCACTCTCCACATTTTTTATTTCAGACATATCTTCATGTGCTGACTCCTTGATGAGTGGACAGATAACGAATACCTGCCTGCCTGCCTCGATTTCCTTCTCGATGAACAGTTCGATCGTCTTTCGATCATTGGGTGATACCACTTTCGTGTGAATAGGCTGACGCTTGCCCGGCTTCTCGGTGAGTACCGATAAATCGTGATGGCCGTATGCCGTAAGCGCAAGTGTCCGAGGAATAGGCGTTGCCGTCATTGATAGAAAATGCGGGGTACCTTTGTCCTTGAGCCTGTCGCGCTGAGCGACACCGAAGCGATGCTGCTCATCGACAATCACAAGCTGTAAATTTGCAAATTCAACACTGTCCTCAATCAAAGCATGCGTTCCAATCAGTAGATCGACTGCACCGGATCGCACTCTGTCGCGGATCTCGTTCGCTTGTGTTTTTGCAAGAGAACCTGAGAGCAGCGCAACTCGCGGAACATGGGATGTAATTCCTTTCGTTTGGCATGCATTGTGGAATCCGATGAGTGTCTTCCCCATAGACTCGGCATGCTGCTTAGCGAGAACCTCGGTCGGAACCATGAGAGCACATTGTCCGCCACTCTTTAAAACATTGGCGATGACTGCCGTTGCTACAAGTGTCTTTCCGGATCCGACGTCTCCTTCCAGAAGACGCGACATGGGTTTGTTGCTTTCCATATCTTTGAGTATTTCATAGATCGCTACGCGCTGGCTGTCTGTCGGTTTAAACTTTAACGAGGCAAAAAAGTCTTTGATCAACTCAATATTCATCGGTATTCGCAACTTCTCTGACGTCTTCCCCTGCCATTCGCGCTTTTTCTCAAGCGCATTCAGCTGCATGGCATACAATTCTTCGAATGCAATGCGATCTCGTGCTCGCATGACGTCCTCCGGCACGTCTGGAAAATGCATCGCTCTAATCGCCTCTGCACGCGAGAGAAATCCTTCTTCGCGTACAACATCCGTAGGCAGCGTCTCCGGGAGTAAATCAATTGCATCTTTTAGAAGGAATATCTTTTCTCGAAGCCACTTCGTCGTTATCTTTTCATGCTGAGGATAGACCGGAACCAGCTTGCCTGAGTGCATAAGAACTCCACCTCGCTCTTTCTCAAACTGTGGGCTTTGCAGTTGCAACTTTCTCCCGTTTGTAACAATTTTTCCCGTCAACACAACATCTTCTCCTTCTTGGAGCATGCGTTTTATATGGGGCTGATTAAACCAGATCACTTCGCAATCTTGCCCTTCGGAATCTGTAAATTGAGCGGTGACGATCTGTTTACCATTTCTCGTTCTCACAAGCCTGATGTTTTCAACTGATCCTGTTATTGTAACTTTTTGATCCAGCGGTGCAGTGTTCAGCGTGAACATCGTTGAGAGATCTTCGTGCGCTCTCGGCAAATAGAGAAGTAGATCCTCAACAGTTGAAATACCCATTCCTTGGAGAATGTCACAATATTCATTTGTCGTATGCAGCACCTGAGAAAGAGGAGTTGAAAGTCGCACGGCGCTAGTATACGACACTTTGTTTCCCAATATTATCGACGAACGCCACTAGCCAAGCATCGAATTGTTCAGCATACTACCAGAGATCGTGGCAGAAGCTTCAGTTGGGTCGAGTACGCCGCAGGCGTACGAGCAATACAAAAATCGCATTGCGCCTCTAGCCAAACACTAAATTTTTCCGCATACTGACTAAAGATCGGGGCGTAGCTCAGTTGGCTAGAGCGCCTGGTTTGGGACCAGGAGGCCGCGAG
>CAYGDT010000096.1:0-3779 GCA_964348745.1 uncultured Candidatus Peribacteria bacterium | reverse complement strand
GTTACCGTGGGCGTGCTCTACGTTATGAAATTGAACCATCTTGTGGAAGACAAAATTCACATGCGTTCAATCGGTCCTTATTCGCTTATTACACAACAGCCACTGGGAGGTAAGGCGCAATTTGGAGGTCAGCGTTTCGGAGAAATGGAAGTCTGGGCACTCGAAGGATACGGTGCCGCGCACACGCTCCAGGAAATGCTCACGATCAAATCCGACGACGTCATCGGCCGCTCCAAGGCGTACGAAGCCATCGTCAAAGGAGAGCCTATCCGCCGTCCGAGCATTCCCGAGTCATTCAACGTTCTTGTGAAGGAGTTGCAGGCACTGGGACTCAAAGTCGATCTGCTCAAGTTCCGCGACGAAGTGGAACCCGAAGAACGCGTGACCATTGAGCAGAGCGAAGTGGAGCCGGTGGAATTGCAGTCGCGCGTGGAAGCGGAACAAGAGGGGGAGGGTGTAGTGGTTCCCGACGAAGATAAAATTGCCGAACTGGAAGACACTGTTGACGAAGATGCGGAGCCCGATGATGAAGTGAAGAAAGGCATCGAAGAGGGTGCCGAAGTCGAGGCATCCGGCGCGACCCAGAAAGAGGAAATGGCGGAATCGGTGCTGGAGGACTAGGCAACGAAAGGTAAAATCCCGTACATGCGCGCCCATGGCATGCATGTACGGGATATTGTGCGTTTGTATTTTCGGACTCCTATTTTTTATCGCTCTTGAACCATTTACTGAGAATCTTTGATAGAATCCGTCCTGCTACACCGCTGATGATCGGTGCACCGAGTGTCGTTGTACTTGGTAGAGGCAGCGCTTGTTCGGGTCTTCGGCTCGCAGGTGCACGCTCACTAGAGCGAGGGGCTTTCGGAGCCTTTCTCGCATATTGCTCTTGCGTACCCTTTCCGCCTTCCGGCCAGTCACCACTATCTGCATCAGCAAAAGGATCTATTTGTGTATAGAGGCCATCAGCATCTGGACGGTCAAAATCAACATGTGGCTTTTGAGGCTCGATAGGCTTTACGATCTGTTCCCGATTGGACGGTCGTACAGGGTCGCCAAGTTCAGGAAAATCAAATACATTCGGAGGGTTAATCGCAACGTCGTTTGGGTTCACATTTGGCTCAACCCTACTAAAGAGTTCTCCATTGTTTTGTTCAGGATGATCATAGGGATAGTCGTCCGGTAGGGTGACAATCTCACCATCCGTCGGTAGCGGTACTAACGTACCGGCAGCCAACTCATAATTTTGAAGCGCATCCGAGGCAGATTGCATACTTTGGGCTAAAGCCTCTTTATGCGGCGAGTCCGGCAGGCGTTCCACTTCAGCTCGCTTTGTTTCCAGTGGACCGCTCTGCGCCCTTGCTGCACGGACAAGATCGGCCATTTCATCTCTTGAAACATTTGCAAGACTTGAAGGATTGCCTACCTTACTTATTGATTGAAGAATTGGTTGGATTCTATCCATAAACTCTTCCGCTCCTGTCAGGACGTTTACTTCCTTCAATGCGGCGAGCGCACGGTAGAGTTGCTGCATTTCAGGCTCCTGTCCTGTTGCATTGTGTTTCTTAAAGAATGCCTCAGCACTGCGGAGCGTTCTCCCGTCCGCAAACAGTTTCTCTTTCTGTTCGGCAGAAAATTCCTGACGTCCTTGTCGTTGTGCCTCAACAAGACTTTGCGCTGATTCACCAATACCACGCACGATTTCCATGCCTTCATCGCGTTTCTCTGGTAGTTTCGTCAACATTTCATCGCGATCCCAAAGCGTATGCATGCGATCTGTAAATTCTTTTCTCCTCGCTAGCGATGTATTACTCTGATTGAGGCCTAAATTTTCCATAGCCGCGGCATAGGCTGCATCATTGTCATTCAATGCTGCAGGACCTCGCATGCCACCAAACCACCTCTCTCTCGCTGTAATGCTTCGTGCCTGTTCAATCGATCGATTATTGAAGATATTATACCCTTTCAGAGCACCCTCCGATTGTTCAAAAAGCGGCTGTGATGCATCATTGCGTACAGAATCTCTCAGCGTACGTAATTTCCCAAGTCGTTCAACTAATCCTTGATCTTGGATTTTAAGCAAACGAATCAGGTCTTCCTCAAACGTGATACGCTCCTGTGCTTTGTCGAGCGCTGCTATCAGTGCTTCGAAATTACGACCCTCACGCGCATCTTCTTTGTAATCAGTTGCAGCTAAGCTCAGCGCATCAATTGCTTCATCCAAATTTGTTTTCGATCGCACGAGTAAATCCTGAGATTTTTCCTGCTTAATTTCCTGCATACTCGATTGCAGAATACTCAAGTACTCTCCTTTCAATTGCGCATATTTGAATGCAGCATCGTAGTGTTCTCCAGATGCATTCGGATTTTGTATCCTGTCTAAATGTCGAATCATAGTATTGAATTGCATCTTCAGCTGCGTCCCGGGAGATTCGGAAGCATCTATTTCATTGTCGTAGATCAGAAGTTCTTCATACCCTGCAAACTTTCTTCCGGTTCCCTCCGGTCGCTCAAAGAAATCTTCGCCAAAATATCCTTCGATCATGGTTTTGGTATCATTGATTAAACTTTTCAGCTCCTCTTCTCTCGAGAGCACCGCCTCTCTCTGCGCCAATGTAGGGTCAGTGTTCTTGTTTGGATCAGTACGTTCACCGTTTTCGTAGTGATACACGTTGTAGTCTCGCGGTTCCGGTTGAGATTCCACTCCGCCATCTTTATGGATCAGGCGACCCTCTGTTAATCTCAGTCGGAATTGATGTGTGTGTTTCATGGGTAATAAGAAAAATTAAATACGTTGTAATTTTGTATCCAAAGAGACAAGGTGTTTTTGACGATCGGATTTTTCTTTCAGAAAGTTTTTTACTTTATGGAATTCCTTTTTCGCTGTCCTCAAGAATGCTTCGACCTCCGAAAGGAGCATCATCTGGTTTTTTGAGAGCGTTTCAAATTCACGATGGATACTGGAGAGCTTCTCGAGAAATACATCACGATCATTGTCGTTCAACGCTTCTGCGATACGCAGCGTTCGATATTCCTCCGCCTTCGGCAGAAGTTGGAGTTTTGAGAATTGCTCAATGAATACAGTGAATGTCATTGTCGTTTGGATGTGTATGTATATTCATACATATTATATCAGAATCGCCTATTTATTACAATTACTTGAAAAGGGCTTGAGCGATAAGAAATGCCGCTCTCCATATTTTCTATACTTTTTTTGATTTCGTTCTTGCAACAAACAGATGTCCTCCGTAGAATTCTCGAGCTTTATGCAATTAACGCATACCCGCAGGATCCGATTTCGTATTTTTAGGGCTTGAAAGAGCCTCATCACGCGAATTCTGCGGGTGTGTGTAAACCACCCGCTTTCTTTTTATCCAGCCAATATGAGATAAAGAGGTCTCGCGGGATCGGAACGCCATCGGAACCGTACAGCGTTATCCTGCAAGCCGGTTCTAAACGACCTTTCACAGCATCGGACGTATATGTGAAATTAGTCATTTGAATGCAATCAACCAAAATAATTAGCATGATTGCGTGCCAATGAATGTGGGCATGTCTTGCCTGCGTATTCATGTTCTTGTGATGTGTTCGTCTATTCCTTCGGGAGTGGCACGCCACGTCACATTAATGTGACGTGGCACGTGAACAGTACAATAAGAAAAATGTTACTCATGCGCATCAGACGGATGCCTCGACTCCAGAATCCGATGAAGGACGTGGCCAGCTGCGATATGCTTCGGTGAGCCGCTAGGCAGGCGCTACCAGCCGAAGATTTCCGAATG
>CAYGDT010000095.1:0-3843 GCA_964348745.1 uncultured Candidatus Peribacteria bacterium | reverse complement strand
GGTCGACGATGATGCGCACGGCGACCGATTGCACGCGGCCAGCGGAGAGTCCGCGGTACACCGTCTTCCAGAGGAACGGCGAGAGCGTGTAACCAACGAGACGGTCGAGAATGCGTCGCGCCTGCTGCGCTTCGACGAGTTTGTCGTTGATCTCCCGCGGGTGCGCCACCGCTTCGTCGATGGCGGACTTCGTGATTTCGTGGAAGACAATGCGATGCACGGGCATGCCTTTCTTTAGTTTGAGTGCTTGGATCAAATGCCAACCGATGGCTTCCCCTTCACGATCTTCATCAGTCGCGATCCAGAGCTCATCGGCGTCTTTGAGCGCTTTTTGCAAACCGCTGACGACCGCGCGTTTTTCTTCGGGTACTTCGTACTCGGGCGTAAAGTCACTGTCGACATCGACCGCGAGACCCGAGCTCGGCAGATCGCGGATGTGCCCCATGCTCGCCAGCACGTTGAACTCTTTTCCTAAAAATTTCTTAATGGTTTTTGCCTTTGTTGGGCTCTCAACTATGACGAGGTGGGACATGGTTAGAGAGGGTAGAGAGCGGGGAGGTGGTTGTCAAAGGAGGACAGAGAAAGTTTGGAACGTCCTTCAATCGCTTGCTCCAAAGCCAAAAACATTGTCCCGATGTTAATGATTCTTTCCGCGCTGTTCATCTTTCGTATTCAAGACGTTTGCTCTTTCCAGAGCCAAAGAAGTGGAATTTTTGGTATGTCAAACAGTGCGACTGTTGATTTTCCGCTTGCGTAAGCCGTGTACGGCCGTAAACTTTTATGCGAGTTACATCTTTCCCCATTTTATTTATGTCCAAGCAGGATATTATCAACACCATCGCAGATGCTGCGGGTATCACCAAGCGCAGCGCTGCTTCCGCTCTCGACGCGCTCTGCACACTCGTGACCAAGGAGCTCAAAAAGGGCAACTCCGTCACCATCACCGGTTTCGGAACATTCAAAGTCTCCAAGCGTGCTGCACGCCAGGGAGTCAACCCACGCAACCCAACGCAGCGCATCTCCATCCCTGCGATGAAGGTTCCGTCCTTCAAGGCTGGAAAGACGCTCAAGGATGCTGTTCGTTAATTGAACACGTAATCTTGGAATTAAAAAGCCTCCGTAGAACGGGGGCTTTTTCGTTAATTGGTTAATTCAAATTAAGGAAGCTCTGAAAAATGTCATGGTGAGCTCGTCGAACCATACATTTTTCCTTTCTAGCGGCAATGTATCATCCTTCGACGAGCTCAGGATGACAAATTTGTCAGTTGACCAGAGTTCCTTAACAAGTTAACGAAGTAACGAGGTAACGGAAGTGTATGGTTTTTTATTACATTTCAAACATCGGATCCATGAATGGCGAATTATCAGGGCTGAGTGCCGGGTCACTCGGTATCGACGGTGTGGACATATTGTATTTGCATTCAGAGGTGCAGGATAGAGAACCAATTGAACCATCGTCACATTCTTCGCCTGATGGAGGGTATACGGCATAGTCTCCGCAGACGGGCACCGCACAAAACGAGTCGCAGGCAGCCGATGTTCCATTAGCACTTCCTGCATCGCACTCTTCACCTAAATTTACTTGTTTGACTCCATCTCCACAGTATTCCATTTTACATGCGTTACATCCATCATCGCTGTTTGTATTACCATCATCACATTCCTCGTGACGAGGATCGACGATTGTCGGCGTATTGAATGAATCCGTGATGTGATCTCCACACCGTTTTTGCGTGCAATCACGACGGCAGGCTTCTCCATACAAACCATTGCCTACGGAACCGAGGTCGCATTCCTCTTCTGGAGCCTCCAGTAGATGATTCCCGCAGCAGTCTCGTCGTACTGCATTGCAGCTCCATGGGCAATCGTAGGTATATACGTAATCTACGCATGTATACGTGATGAGAGGGAAGACAATTATCCAATCCCATCGGACACACATCTGACTCGACGGGCTTGTGCCACAGCTTTTCTCAAAAATCGGAGCAGGATCCGAGAGGAAATCTGAAGTATCACAATTTGCTTCCGCTTCATCGAAGCAATGTTGTGCTGCAGCTTCTGCTGCTGCTTGGTCCGAGGAGTCTGTTCTTGGGTGACACATTCCTTGATCGCGCATGCGACAGAGGTAATGCAGATCACCATCAATTTCCGATGGACCAAATATTTGTCCTGTGTGGGTACGTTGTACGAACATTGCAGTTCCAACAACAGACGCCACAAGCAAGATGCAAATGAGTATGTAGTGACCTTTTGTTATTGTGTTATTTTTCACAAGCGCATAAAAAGTACTGTAACTATCATTATACACATTCGTGGAGAAATTATCAAGAAGCACTAGAGGATATGTTCAAGGCACGCTATCCTCTGCGCAATGGATCAAGTGCTGATCAAAGACATCGTCGGCTCGCTCCTCACGCAACTCGGTCTCGAGTTTGATGACATCGTCGTCACCGAGATGGAGGACATGACGCGCGCGGAGATCGTTTCCAAGCAAGCAAGCCGTATCATCGGCTGGCACGGTGAAACATTAAACTCGCTCCAGCATGTGGCGAAGTCGATGCTGCGGCAGAAAGAAAATCTTGAGCGCAGTCCATTTTTGATTCTCGATGTGGACGGCTACCGTTCGACGCAGGAAGACAAAGTGAAAAAAATCGCCGATCAGAAAGCGGATTTCGTCCGCCGCACGGGGAGCCGCGTTGCACTGCAACCGATGAGTCCATACTTCCGCCGCATCGTGCACTTGTACGTCGCAAACTCACCGGAGCTTAAGGACCTGACGACCGAGAGCAGCGGCGAGGGCGACTACCGGCAGGTGGTGCTGAAACTCAGGGTTGAATCCGGCGTTAGGGACGGCGAAGAGCTCGCTCCGGTGATCGTGCAGAGTGAGAAAGACGGGCTCGAAAACCTTGATATTTGAAGCAAATACCTAAATGGAAGAATTATTGCCAATGATTCTTGACGCTTTTTTGTAAATGAATATGATGCTCGCAAGTGTTACGCTCTTTGAAATTATCGCTCGCTATTTGAGAGTTGAACGGTAAGGAGGTAGCCAATCTTGAGAAGAGCAAGCTCTTTTGAAGTTTGGCTACACTTTACTTAGTAAAGGCAAACGAAAGGAGGTGATGAAAAAAACTTCAACCCCTTTTCTTTGTTCTGTGGAGCCAAGTCTGTGAGTTAGTTTCTGTTAGTAGATACCTCTTTGTCTGTGAAAGGACAAACCATGAAAAGTTCCCATTTTGCACTCGCCGCGATTGCGATCGCGGTAATTGCTACGACTGTTGCGATTGCGGCAAACACTGGGCAAATCAAGGCTCAGACGACGCATGAAGCATCCACGACGGCGCACGTCACGGCGACAACACCGGAAGCGGCCAACGCAGGAACGGTGACCATGACCAAAGAAGGCGTGGTCGTCGGCTCCATCGCAGAAGCAGCAGATGGCACAGTCGTCGCGCATGACGGCACGAACGTCGCCCAAGGTTCGACAATCGCGGAAAACACCGTCGCCACGCAAGACGCTGGCAACAACACCACGAACGCCTCGGCTGGCGAACAGACAACGGCTAATGCCAATCACGAGGTGATCGCACCCGCCGGAAACGTCGTCGTTTCCAACGCGGAAGGTCAGCAACTGAAGACGGCGTCAGCTCTCGAGTAGTTAACGGTGCCTATAAGTTTTTTTGGTGACCTGGATTTTCCAGGAAGAAACTTATGGGCTTCAATCCACGACACTTGCCCAAGAGAATCCGTTCACCCGGATTCTTTTTTTAGTGTGCTTTTTTATAGCGTTGGTTGTCATCCTTGAGCCTGTTCAAACTTTGAAACGTATTCCCTCCCCCTACC
>CAYGDT010000094.1:0-3850 GCA_964348745.1 uncultured Candidatus Peribacteria bacterium | reverse complement strand
GAGCAGGAGACTCTTAATCTCTTGGCCGTGGGTTCGACCCCCACCCGACCCACCACGTAAAATCGCGCGCAGCGAAGCGAGCAGCTATTTTACGTGGTAGTAAGTGCTAGGATGCGTCCATGCGCCTTTCCGGATTTCCCCTTTTCCTCTTTGCGGCTTTGACCGCTTGCACGGCTACGGTAATAGAAGTTCCGGTTCCCGTTCTTGAACCAAAAGAAGTTCCGGGCATAGCCACTCTCCCGCTTGTGATCGTCGGCGAAGGCGGAACATCCGGCTATCTCTTCCAGTATGCAGCGGATACGTTCCTCAAGGAAAAACGCGGCATCAAATACACGGTGCATGATGGAGATGAGTTCATAGAAGCTATGAAGAGTTTTACGGAGGAACACGGCTCCATTTCGCACTTCGTGTACATCGGTCATGGCAACGAGGTGGGTCTTTATGTCAACCAATCGCCCACCATAAATGGCGCACTCTATGTGAATGATCCTACGTTGAATACTCCGTTTCGTGCAGCTTCCATTTACGATCTTCCCTCTTCACTTTTTGCTTCAGGAAGTACAGCTCTTTTCTATGGATGTAATGTTGCAAGAAGTAGCAATGGGCAAGATTCCTTCGCAGAACAATTTGCAAATCACTTTCGCGTGCAGGTCACAGCACCCATTGGTCCCACGGAGTTTTCTTTTGAACAGGAAGGAAAACGTTTCCTCACCGTTCCGGTAGCACGCATCACGGAGCCGCTCTACATGGTTGCGACCGTTGAGGAGAAAGGATTCATCACTATCGAGCCGTCGCCAACAGGCACGGCAGGATATGACGATGTTTTTACATCCTCAGAAGCACGCGATGCGATTACGGAACTGACGGAGCGCGGTCTACTTCTCAGTTCCGATCATCATCACTTCAAACCGTACCAAGTGATCACCTACGGTGATGCACGCGCTTTCTGCCGCATCCTGAATCCGGAAGCATCCTGCACAGCGGAAGGCTTGGGTGACCATGAACGTTTCCGAAACACGTCAGCACTCAAGATGCTCCTAGATGCAGCAGGCTTTACGCTCAAGAGAACGAACATTCCCTACCAAGCACAAATCTCCTTCGCGACTCAGCATAACCTCCTCACACGCGATTTCATCCGGAGACGATGGTATTCCCGCGCAGAGATGGCCATGCTGACTTCTGTCATACTCGCGTTCAAGGAGGGGAGGGAATAAATTAGTGGCGCCGCCATCAACATCGGTTGAATCTGCAGACTATTTCAAAGTAGTTTCACGATCCATTGATCTGAATGCGTCCCATGATCTTCGATTTTTAGTACATCCGTGAATCCGCACCCTGACCAGAATTTCATTGCTGGATCATTTCCGACACCGACGGCAATCCCCATGCGACGAAATGTGCCTAACTTCTTTGCTTCAAGGCTCAGCTCCTGCACCACTTCCTTACCGAACTTTTGTCTTTGGAATGAAGGTCGAATTGCCAGTACAGCAATCCACAATGTTTCAGGATCAGGATACCCATGATAGGGAATGAAGTAGCCCACTAATTCGCCCGTCTTTTTTTCGAGAATGGTTTGCAGGCGATGGAGCTCAGGTTTCCCATCCGGTGGTAGCGTCTCATGATTAAACTCCATGAGGATTGGATTTTCCCTTTCATCATGGTATCCGGTGAGTTCTCCTATGTACGCACATTCATCGTAGATTTTCTGCAGTTCAGGAATTTCTTCTTTGAGGGAGTCGCGAATGATCAGCCTTTCGGTTTTCCATTCTTTCGGTAGAAGCCGAGGTGTTTTCCAGTATGCAGAACCGTCAGGCTTCCGATCCAGAAAGTGCTTCATATACAGTTCTCTTCTTAAAAGTGCAGCATCCTCAAACGTATGGAATTTTATGAGCAGGTCGTTGATTTCCTGTTCGGTGTAAACGCGATCAAACTCCAGTTTCTCAGCGAGCAATTGCAGCACCAAAATCTGCTTCTTTGGTTTTGCTGGCCATGCCGTGAGCCGCCCTTCATTATTGATAAAATTTCGTAGATCATTCGAGTCCATACGTAAACTATACTATGTTCCAGTCTCAATTACCCATCAACAGAGTTCTGCGGTTATGGATCGCAATCCTCCTCCTTGTTCACTTTTGCAATGCTTTCATCAACCTCACTAACTCCGCCTTCGCATACACGGAATCGGGATCGGCTTCGATCGCTTTTTTCCAGTAGATTTCTGCCATGTCCCATTCCCTCCTCTTTCCCGCGATCAATGCGCGGACTTCGTACTCCCGCGCGTACGGCCGCTTGCTTTCATCGAAATTATTCAAAAGATCCAGCGTCTGTTCCGCCTCAAGCAGATTTCCTTGCAACACCTCTCCCAGAGCGAGGTGAACGTACGAATACGGGTAGAAGGGGAACTCTTCGATTGCCGCTTCCAGACGCCGTATGCCTTCCTCTATGTTTTGCATTTTAAGTTCCGTCATCCCCAACTGTGCGTGCGCGTCGGGGAAGCGCGGTTCCAATGCGATGGTGCGTTGAAGCAATGTACGCGCTTCTTCATAGCGGTTCTCTTGCAGGGCGATGCGCCCGAGGATCGCGGGTGCAATATATGCCTTCGGGTCGATGGAAGCTGCGTACGAAAAGAGTGCTTCCGATGTCAGCCAGCGTTTGCTGTAATTTTGTGACAGGAGTGCAAGCACAAGAATGACGGCGATGCAGCCTGCCACAATCTGTTTACCATGTTTTTCGTATCGCACTGCCAACATAACTGCCCCGTATGCCGCGATCAAGTAGAGCCCTATGGATGCGAGGTAGAAGTACCGATCCGACGTCACGTAGATGCTCCATGTAAATCCTTTCGACGCATTGCCGAGGTTCGGAAGCAGCGTCACGCCGTACCAGAGTATCCCGAAGGATATGATTTTTGCGCCGAGTGATCGCGATGCTATGGCAATGACGATCAGCAGGAGTATGCCGGCCAGAGGAAGAATGAATTCCGGAGAGAGTAGTGTGATAGGAGTGTGCTGCTCATAGAGAATGGAAAGATGAAATGGAAAGAGAGTATGTGTGATGCCGGCAAAGGCGTTCTTGCCTGCCAATAAAATCGCCTGTCCCGTCGACATGGCGTAGAGACTGAGTGTTTTTTTGTAGATGCCGACAGCGAGGAACGTGATTGCGGGTAGGTAGTATGCCCACTTCGCAAGGCGATCAAAATCACGTCGCGGTGCAGGAAGCATGTCGTCAAGAAGCATCAAAACGAGCGGTACGCTGACGGCGTTTACTTTGCTGAGCAGTGCAAGCGCAAAGCACATGATGCTGAGGTAAAACGGCAGACGGTTTCCCGAAAGGCGATGCCGGCAATACAGCAGTATCGTCCACAGATAAAAGAATGCACAGAGGAGATCCTTTCGCGCGCTGATCCACAGGACGGCTTCGGTATTGATCGGATGTACAGCAAAGAGCAGCCCCGCAAGAAACGCAGCCCACTTCGAGCGCAGCAGCATCCTTGCGATCAGTAAAACGAGGACGGCGTTGAGGCCGTGCAGGACTAGGTTACTCGTATGGAAGATCCACGTCGCTCCACCGCCGAGCCAGTATTCCAGCTGGTAGCTGAAAAACGTCAGTGGTATGTAGAGTTCCGGATCGAAGGTACGAAAAATATCTCGCAGAGTTTGCGCATTGATGTGCTGTACCAGAGGGTTAAAAAACACGAGCGAGGCGTCATCCATATCTATGAAACCGCCGTACGGCGCATAGACATATACTCCCAATACGCATGCGAAGAGAAAGGCTGCTTGTAACCACAGGTGGGGGATCGGGGTACGGGAATCGGGAATCGGGAACGTGCGCATGATGGATTACATCATAC
>CAYGDT010000093.1:0-3890 GCA_964348745.1 uncultured Candidatus Peribacteria bacterium | reverse complement strand
ATATATTAATTTACCTATTATGAAAGAAAAGGTACCAGGAATGCCGGACACTGAAAAACTGCAATCTTTCCTTGCAGGGACAGGAGCAAGTCGCCGGAATTCCTGAAGGACAACGTCTGAGTCATATTCTGATTGGCCTGCTTACGCGTCATTTCGTACGGGATAATTCTTCCGTTCTAACAATGCTGCGAAGAGATAAGACAGGTAAAATGCAATACAGTGGGCAAGGGAAGAAAATGAGATTCAAAAGAGAAAAGCATTCGACACCTTCAGAGGAGCAAGCTTTGAACAAAGATCTCGATCTGGACTTACATTTTGTTCCAGAAAAACAACAATGCTTCATCACACTTCTGCCGGTCCCAACGACAAAGAACACGAAGACATGGAGCGCAGGACCAATCGAGATTGATCAAATCCTTCCGACACTCGACCGATTTCTTGAAGAATGGGCTGCGCAATAAACATTCGGCGATTCGTAGTCACGCCTCCACGATCGGCTTAAACCCTCCGTACACCATCCTCTTCATATCAAACGGCATGTTCTTCATCATGGCGGGATCGTTGAGCGCGGAGTCGCAGCAGTTGTGACGATGCGGATGAGCGTATTATTGCCCTCATGGAAATCGTACAAAGCCTCCGCGATCTGTCAAAAGACGACATAGCGATTGCGGGCGGAAAGGGTGCAAACTTAGGCGAATTGATGAAGAAGAGATTCACGGTGCCGGACGGATTTGTGATCCTGGCAACGGCCTTTGAAGAATTTTTACGGCAGAACGCGATCGATGCGGAAATCGACGCTCAACTGGAACGCACCGACGTCAAAAAAACACACATGATTGAAAATGCCAGCGAAACGATTCAGTCGCTCATTCTGAATGCAGAGATTCCGCAGGATATCGTCCGAGCCATTGAAGCGGCATTCGATGCGCTGGACGCGAAACAGGTCGCCGTGCGCTCGAGCGCCACGATGGAAGACGGCGTTTCGGCCGCGTGGGCGGGACAATTGGAGACGTTTTTGGAAACCACAAAGAAAACGCTCATTCCGCATGTGAAAAAATGCTGGGCATCACCCTTCAGTCCACGGGCATTGAGTTATCGACTGACGATGCACGCCAAAAATGGATCGGTTGCCGTGGTTGTTCAAAAAATGGTGCCCGCAGACTATGCTGGCGTGTCGTTTTCGGTCCATCCGGTGACGCAAGATGAGAACCAGATCCTCATCGAAGCAGTTTCGGGACTGGGAGAGTCGCTCGTGTCGGGATCGGTGACGCCGGATACGTATATTCTTCATAAGAAGACTACCGATATCATCGAACGAAGCGTCGCGGGCAAGCGGCAACTGATGAGTGACCCGGAAATAGAGTCAATCGCGAAGGAAATCATCTCCATCGAACAACATTTCGGGTATCCGGTGGATGTCGAGTGGGCCCGCGCAGGAGGCAAAACGTATTTTTTGCAGGCCAGACCGATCACGACGCTCAATTCCACGAAAAATGACTCACCCTACGACCAAAACAGGCACTGGGTGCACCACCTGGCGCGTCCGGTCAGCCTGTTCGGGGCTTCCCTCTGGGATTTGTGGAGGAGAACGACCGTCGCAGAAGACATCATCGGCGTGAATTTGCCGGATGCTCTGTTCATCGAGCAGGTGAAAGGTGTCCCAAGACGCTATCGCGTGAAGGAGCAACTCAAGGAATCGAGGGATGTGATCGCGGACATGATTGCCAACCACCCGGAGAAGACCGTTGATGCGCTCAAACGAGGACTGATGCTCTCGAAAGAAGCCGAGAAAGCATTCGCAAAAGATCTTCGCTTCGCCAATATCCGTGATGCAATCGATTTCTTTGTCGAGACAAGCTTTTTCACCACATCGCTGCCCGATAACGTCCTCACATGCATCGAGCAATATGGCCTGAAGGCTCCGGAGATCGTCGCACTCGCCGAAAAACTGCGCGTCGTGACCTGGTACCCGCGCATTATCAACGACATCATCTATCCGATTGCCGTTCGGGAGATCGAACAGCACGGATTTGCGCCCGAAGACGTTGAACTGCTGCTTATTTCGGAATTGTTGAAGGGAAATTTCGCGCCGTTGAGGGAACGTGTCGAGAATCGCACGAAGGGAAAGCTATTCGTATATCAAAACTTGAACGGAGCGGAGACCGTCCAGTGGTTTGACGACACGAAGAATTTTATTTCAGCGCTTGAACAACACCACATGCATTCGACAAACGTCAGCGGCGTTTCATTTCATCGAGATGTGGACTGGCAAATTTTCCATACCCGACCGTTCAGCTTACTCGGTGCCACGCTCTGGCACGGATGGTATGGGAGCGAACTGATGCGTAAGCTTTATAAAACCAATATTCAACACGCGTTGTTTTTTGAGGAGCATCGACATGTGGTTCGGTTCTATTGGGACATGAGTGAAAGAAAAGCTTTTCTCGAAAATATGGAAGCTCTTGTTCGCGATGACGTCGTGCAATACGAATCGCTGTTGAGGAAAGCATTCATTCTCAATGATGAAGCAGAATCCTGCATTCGGACTGGCAAGTACGGTGATGGAACACTGGAAGACCTCATGAAATTTCTTTTTGAAGTTCCCATCCACGCCACGACGCTGCCGAATATTTCCTTCCCGCTCCTCGCGGAAATCCGCCCCGATCGTCATGATCTACACGAACTCTGCGAGAAACTGCGATCCGTGTCGTATTACCCGAAAATCACCAAACAATTGTTCATCCCGCTCGCCATAGAGCGCCTCGCCGAACTCGGTGTGAATAATGCATCGGAAAAGGTGCATTCCATTACCCTGCAAGAGTTGCTTGACGGCGATATTTCCCAAATCGATAGACGGAAATCCGAAGAAAACGCCGGAAAACATTTCATCTACCAATCCTTCGACGGAAAAGCATCGGATTGGTGGATTGAACCGGGGGAGATGCATCAACTGGTCCTGGAGATGGAAGGTGTGGCAAACACCGGTGAATCATCGGTCGTCCAGTTGAAGGGAAACATCGCCTATCAAGGACTCGTGCGCGGAAAAGCCCGTGTGGTATTGGGAAGTGGAGAGGGGGAAGAATTCGACGAAGGAGACATCCTCGTGACCATCTGTTCGAGTCCGACGATGATGCCGCTCATTCAAAAATGCTCCGCGATCGTCACCGACGAAGGAGGAATTTCGTGCCACGCCGCGGTCATTTCGCGCGAACTGAAGAAACCCTGCGTGATGAGCACCAAGCTAGCCACAACGCTCATCAAAACCGGCGACCACATTGAAGTGAACGCGCTAAAAGGGATGGTGACCGTTCTGGGGGCACGCTCCTCTGGAAACCGTTTCACGCCTCCACGATCGGCTTAAACCCTCCGTAGCACATCTTCTTCATATCAAAGGGCATGTTCTTCATCATTTCAGGGTCCATCGAGGCATCCGCCATGACTTTCTTATTGACGCTGTCACGGTGCTTGCGCGACTTGTAGACGATGTAGGAGAAGACGACGGTTTCGCTCGGCTTTGTTTTGAGGAGCTTCGTGAAGGGCCTAGCAAAGGGGGCTCGTAGATCTTCACCAACGCACTCTTTGTAGTCGAGTGCGCCGTACTTCATCCATAATTTCTTGCCTTCATTCGCCATGCGCCGGTAGGTTTTCAGGTTTTTCTTGGGAACGGGAATCAGGAATCCGTCGACGTAGCTCATAAGAGAAGGTGGGAAAGATGCAGGATTGATGACAAGAGTATAGGCCGCTCCTTACCAAAAGAAAAAAGTGGAGAAAATCCTCGCCGGAAAATTTTCCGTGCTAGACTGCGCCTCCTGAGATATTTGTGCGGAAACTGTGTGTTGTCCTGACGGCCGTTCTCCTGCTCACCTCTTCCGCAGATGTCTTTGCCGCAC
>CAYGDT010000092.1:0-3982 GCA_964348745.1 uncultured Candidatus Peribacteria bacterium | reverse complement strand
ATACGAGCATTCGCTGTGACATGCATGGGTACTCTATTAACTATAGATCCAGAACTCTCCGTATTTCTTCCGAAAGAATGTCCGGAGATAAAAAGGACTGAAATATATCCGCGCCCTCTCCGTCATTATCAACCACCAATAATTTCCGATGGAAAACCGCAGCTCCATCGCTTGCAAGATGCACGATGTGAACAGGAAGTAACCTTACGCAAAGTCGGTCGACATCTATTTGGTAATCCGCCTCAGATCTCATTAGTAAAAGAACAGGAAACTGGACGAGCAGATATACGTATTTCGCAACTGCGTCAATGGAGTCTCGTACTTGAATTACCTATTGATGAACTTATACATGAACCTGAAGAAGCATTGTCCAGAGTATCGGCATTAAGAGCAAACATGGTTTTTTTAATGAAATCGGTCGTGAGTATGATAGAAAGCATAGAGAGAGGTTCTCATGGTCCGAAAGAGATTGTCCTGCAACTGTATGACCAATTGGTAGCAATAATGCCGGAATTGAAAGACACAAGTTCGTGGAGAGTATTTGGCCAAAGACGCGGACTTGATGATTTTGGTGCTGCTGCAAAGTATGAATACCCTGAAGAATCATTATTCGATTCTCAGTTCGAAATGAGTGAAGGGTGGCGGAGTGAGGATATATAAAATGTTTATTAATACTTATGATGAACGAACCACATACTACACCTGATCCGGCATGTTCCGAAACGGTTGATGATGGCACAAATGCATCACAGTTACCTCAAGTAACGTTACACAGAATCAGAGAAGTCCGTCTCAATCGAGGCATCTGTTTCCAACAAGTAGCTCAGTTAATGAGAAGAGATATTGAAAGTTTGAAAATAGAGGAGAAGCCAAATGCAGATCTTCAGCTTTCTGAGTTAAACAAATGGGCACTGGTTCTCGATGTCGATGTTACCGAGTTGCTGGTACCTGAGGACGAGTCTAGCGATCCTGCTATCGTAATGCTGGAAAACGAAAGAAAGCGAAAGAATATGATGAAAACTGCTGCAGAGATTTACAACAGATCACACGGTCAAGTACGAGCGTTTGCTATAAATTGCATGAATATATTACTGGAAATTGATCCAGAGCTTTTGGTATTTGTTCCGGAAGAATATACAAAGGACATAAAGAGTAACACACCTGTTATGATGCTCCCTCAGTATAGACCGCATAAAATTTCTAACGGCAAGAATGCTCCTCACCGCTTGCTTGCTGCACGATTGCAACAGGGAACATCACTGCGCACAGTCGGTCGACATGTGTTTGGCAGAGATCCTCATATCCCATTATTGAGAGCACAGGAAACTGGACGTGCAGACATACGTATTTCGCAACTTCGTGCATGGGCCACTGCTCTCGATTTGCCTCTCCCTGAACTGATGTATGAAAGCGACAAAGGATTATCCAATATAACGAAAATGCGAGCTCAACTTGTGCGATTAATGAAATCGGTTGAGAGTATGCGTGCAGTCATCGAGGCACATTCTCACGACGGTCTGAGTGAAGTCGTGCAAATACTGCATGATCAAATAATAGCAGTCATGCCGGAACTGAAAGACACGTATCCGTGGAACATATATACCTATATACGCCCACCTAATGATTTCGGTTCTGCAGCAACACGTGTTGCGGGGCAATATTAGAAGGGCCCTCCGAAGCTGATAGTAAGGAAGATTTTAAATGCACAACCGACGTGTTGAAGTTTCTGGGGTTCACGTTTTAAAACACCTTCATCTGCTACTCATCGCACCGCATTTTTGCAATCTCTGCATCTCTGAGATCATATAATGCTTGATTAAATTTCCCTGCAAACTGCGCGTTGAGTAATCTGCAAACTTCATTCGCTTCTTGTGTAAATTTAGGCATTTCGTCTTCTTCTACATTGACAATGAACTGCCTTGCATACACCGACACACAGGCATCATCGGGAGACGCCTGACCTCTGTCCCACTCCAACCGCACATTGCCCTCGGTCATGACCACAACTTCCGTTGGCATCGGTAATTTTTGACAGAAGATTCCAGTGCATAATTGTCACACATTTAGAAAAACTTCAGGAGACATGTTGCGTGCATACGCATCCGATATGATTGCATTCGTAACTTGATCTGGCGTGTGGTACCTGTCTGCTAACCAACCCATATATTTGCAATGAAGCTGATAAGCTTACTGATCCGCCCTCCGTTCATTTCAAATACATCGCAGAATACCATTGGCTTTATGGGGCCAACCTTTAGCTTTGTGAGCACCGTGCCCTCCGCAATAACATCGGTCAGGCAGGAGAGGATCTGCTCATGGTCGGATTTATTGAAGCCGTCCATGAAGCGTTCGATGGTTTTCTTGTTTCCCGTCATGGAATGATTCTACCAATGGATACTGATGATTGGCAGCCACTAGTATAGATAATTTGAGCTTTCCTGCAGATAACACCTCATTTGCTTTTTAAGAATCTCCCGTCCATTTCCACTCTTCAAAAACTTCTCTCGCCCGAGAGCATCCATTTTCTCCAAATATGCCTCTGCGTAGATTAACTTCCATGGTCTACGAATTACCGTTGAACGATTACGACCTTGATTATGTGCCAGAAATCGCTTTCCTAGATCTGTGGTATAGCCAATATACCAACCATGATCTTTGAGGCTCTCGAGAACATAGACGATGTGCATGGAAACAGTATCTGCAGACAATCCTTCCTTAGGAAGAACTCCGCGATTATATAAAAAGTGTGCAGTAAATTTTTTGGCTAAAAATAAACGGAAAATACGTTCTACGTGAACAAAGAACAGACAGAGCCGCGTATAGCTCATTACATTCGCACGCGGCACGTATAGCGATGTGCTGTATTTCTACTTCCAATGCGACTGGCTGCGCCATGTGCGCCTTCAGGCGCTATACGTGGTAGCCCCAAGGAGAATCGAACTCCTGTTACCAGGATGAAAACCTGGCGTCCTAACCGTTAGACGATGGGGCCGTGGAAAGAAAGAACATATGAGGATTGTAACTGTTTTCCTGCGCTTCGCGCAGTGTTAGACCCCTCCTACGCTCCTCTCCGCTCCGCGGATCGGAGCTTCGGCGGGCAGGGATGGGGCCGAACCGAAAGGTATTCTACTGATTATTGGAATCGTGTAAAACAAGCCGAAACGTATTATTTCTTCCAAAACGAGTTTTGCATCCAATGCCCGAAAGGCAAACACCATGTTTACACAAACAATGCCACTCCGACTTGCTTTGCTGCTGCCTGCAACTTTTTATCGCGTGTCATCAGCAGTGCATTCCTATGGAGAGCCACGCTTAAATAACTCGCATCGTAGCTCGAAAGTTGCTGCGCCCTGGCAAGATGCAAAATGCCTGTAAATACGGGAAGCGCTGTCATGTCTTCAATCGTGTACTCCAGCGCCTGCAGCAGTTCTATCCAGTGCTGTGTCTGCGAGAGTTCGATCCGCTTCTGCCTCTCGGCAACAAGGAATGCATTGCATATTTCCAATTCCCATATCGGAGGCACAAGCAGTGTCGACTCAGCAATGGCATTCAGAATACGATCATTGCTCGCGCTCTCTTCATCATCAAAAAACCAAGCTAAGGCAGAAGACGCATCAACAACCAGTGATGGCTTAGTGCTTCCTGCCATCTTGAATGAGGGACTGAATCGAAGCTCCTTTCAGTTTCACACGCTTGAGTTGTTTTAACAGATCCGTTGCCTGCTTCTTTTTATAGGTCGATTGCGGCTGAGTAGGGACGAGTTTGGCAACTACAGCACCATGACGTGTAATTTCAATCACTTCGCCATCGACCACACGATCGAGAAAGCGTGCCAAATTCGTCTTTAACTCATAGGAACCAATAGTAGCCATGGGATAAGTAGAAAAGACTAGTCTAAGACCAGTCTATTACAAAAATTACTCAGAATCAAGGAGATAAGCCGTGTAGAAGCTACCTGAGAAATTGCTTAAAATATAAATAT
>CAYGDT010000091.1:0-4022 GCA_964348745.1 uncultured Candidatus Peribacteria bacterium | reverse complement strand
GACGAAACATCACTCCGTCATCATGAAAAGCACAAAATCCCGCGCAGGATCATTCACTCGTTCACAATTAAATTTAGACTTTTGTTCAAAATGGTCAAAACTCGGTTTCTGTATACCTGGGTTTCCTCGCAGCATTTCTTGTCTGCATTTTTAACTTAGTACTGCCAGGTAGATTTTCCGTCTTTGAAAATTAACTTCACTGGGGCACAACCATGGGTGCGGGGCAGATGGAGAATTGGTGAAGCATATTTAGTGCCATCTTGCGCGATTAGGGTAACAATTATATCAGTATCGAGGGGTAGCGAAAGAGGCAAAAAGCGTGACAGTGAGTAGGTGCTAGGACCACCACTGGGACCATTGCTAATAGGGACGTAGGTAATACCGAAAGTAACCGGTATATCAGACGTTATCAAAAGATCCACTGCCGGCCACTCACTAAGCGTAATGTCAACTGATGGCCCCGTAATCGGGACAAAGAGCACTGGGGGTGACATGAGTGCCTGGTTAGCACTAATTCCAAATGCATTATCGCCGACAATACCGTTTATTTTCGGGTCATATTCATAATAGTGCGAACTAACAAATCCGTTGCTAAGATGACAAGCCGCATAGACATCAACTTGAGATTCCCAGTGGATCCTATTTGGCTGGGTGATTGAGAAATTACCGGAAGCATCAGTCAGAACCTGTGGCTGGACTCCATTTTGGACAAAGAGCAATGAAGCGTTTTTGATAGGCAAACCGGTGAACGCGTCGACTACGTGAGCGTTGATCTTTACAGAGTCACCTAAAATAGAAAACGAGTTGCTTACTATTTTTTTCTTGGGAAAGTTAGCGAAAAATGCCTCGAGCGTATAATCGTTTCCAGCCGGAAGTGATGCGGGCACAGCAAATACACCCTGTGCAAGACCGTTGCCGATACCTTCCGGTCTGTATGGGAATGTTTGAACGACAGATCCGGCGCGAGCAAGGTTAAACATAAGCTCTCCATATTTAGCATAGTCGTAATCATCTACGTCTGTGACGTTTACCCTAAAATACATGTTGTAATTTGGCAAGAAACCTCGGCCACTTACCGGAGATATAAATGATACGGTTGGAGGCGCAAGGTTTTTTGATGGAGTTGGGTCGGGTTCTGGATCGCATGTGCCCTCATATTTCTTAATCCGCCTATTTTCATTATTTTTATTGTTATTATCACCGTTCCATGCGTCTTCACAATATTTGATTATTTCTGCATCGCAAATTTTGGTTTTATCCTTTTCCTGCCCTCGACGGTTTGCTTCGTTTTTAATACATTCAGCAAACTCTGTTTGTCCTCTTTCTGCATCCAACTTTTCTTTTTTGACAACCCCACCAACAGTGGCCTGCAAATTATTTCCTATTTCTTGTTCAAAGCATGGCCGATTTGTGTCAGAAGAACAATTTTGTGCAAGGATTTGCGATATCCCCCCATTGAAGAAAAGAAGGGCAGCCATCCCCAATACGACGACTCCGAGTATCACATATAGAATTCTTGATTTCATTATTTTGTTTGATAGTAAAACAAAATCATACTATGATTGTGATATAAAGTTATCCACAAAAATGTGTGCTTCGCATGCAGATTTGCGTGAGCCACAATAATTCATTTCTACCCGAAATGAATTTTCCAGCCCCGGCTTCGCACCGTCGTGCTCCGACTTCACAAAAACGTCCCACGTTTTTGTGACCCTCATCGTACCGCCACTCGAACTTTTTGCACCATGCGGACGGCTTGGAAGCTCTATTCGTCGACCACACGATGGCTCTCGCGGAAGAAGTTGAAGGAGGGTGATGAACGTCGAAAAGGCAGGTTTCGGGAACCGCCTTCCGACGACGTACACGTCCATGGTAAGCACCTCTGAATCAAACGCGGACAGCGTCCGATTCGCTATCTAGCATAACGGTTCGACAGTCTGATTCAGAGGTGTCATTGTGCTCCGTACTGACACATAGCGACAGGTCAACACTGTTCATGTCACTCCATGCTGGCCTGACGATCAGACCGTCGTGTTGATGGCCACTTAGCTTCTCTCCTCTGACGCGCGGCCAGCCATCGGTAAAGGCTGCGCCTCCTCGACTCGCCTCGTACTACGCAGTCGCCTGACAAGGCCATGGGCAAGAAGAGCGACAGCAAGATCGAATAGCTTTCTCGGCTGCTGCGAATACTCCTCTGCAAACGCCGGTAGTGCCTGAAATCTCTCCCGATTGCAGCCGAACTCCCGACACCAATCACGCACTGGGGCATCGTCGAACGACAACGGCGTCGCGAGGTGGGCGAAGGCATTCCGTATCTTGCGTACGAAATGCATATCGCGACGTTCGGCTTGGGTGACGAGCGCAAAACAGAAGGCCGCGTCTATACGCGCAGACAACGTCGAGAGAGGGTGGCTCATACCAAGAAGATCACCACGCATCACATCTTCATCGACTGCGATCGCGCACAGCAGCGCCTCCAGAAGATCATCGATGAACGCCGCGCCAAGCACCGCAGCGGCTCGATCTGTCTCCCCTTGAAAGTCTGACAAGAACCTGTCGAACGCTTCGTCGGTCTCGTCGAACGCGACATACTTACGAACCATGCTCTGGAGTCTGTCATGAGCTGAGGTTCGATGCAAGACGCCGGAGCAACGGCATGGTGTCTCGCAAAACACTTCTCCGGTCAGCTATTGGTCAACGCTACCGTGCGTGTACCCCGACTCCGATACCCACTTATGTTCCAGACAAAAAACCCGCCGCAGTCACTACGAACGGCGCAGCCGTTGCACTCAGGCGCATACTCGTTCTTCCAGTCGGAGATCGATTGCCGGCAGAACGGCCACAGTGAGCGAGGTGCCGTGCACAGCTGCTGGTTATAGACCGATACGGCCATTCCTGACGTCGCAAGAAGCAGGACTGCCTCCTCAAGTTGATCCATGTAGTCGAGCGGATCCATCCACAGGTCCGCGACGTTTGCCTTGGCGAAGCCGATCATCTCCAGGCCCATGAAAGCCACATGCGCCGCGAACGTGAGGTTCCGGTAGATGTACTCCGCCAATTGAGGCAGGCGCAGGAACGTCTGCTTATGCACCACCACGCGGATCTCGACAGGGACATCGAAGCGCCCGAGGTTATGCAATCCGAGAATGGTCTCGGCAAACGAGTCCCTTGCCTGAACGACGTAGTCATGGAGCTCGCCGATGTCGGAGTACACGGGTACCCCGACCATCAGATTTGGGTGCTTCACGGCCGCTAGCTTGCGCGCAAACGACGAGTAGTAGAACCTCCGACCGTTCGAGAGGATGTGAATTGCCGTCGAAGGCAGCTTGTCGCGGCAGGCACCGACGACCTCCATCAGACCGTCTCCCAGTAGCGTCGGCTCGCCGCCCGTGATGCCGAGTTCCGCTGGCTGTTTGTCGATCAGGCTGACGATTCGGAGCAACTCCTCGACGCGTCCGCTGTCGTCCACGTCGCGAGGCGGCTGCGAACACATCAAGCAGAAACTGTTGCAGCGCTCTGTCGCAAACAGCGAGTTGCTTCGCGAGGAAGCCCGAAAAACGGTCTGCACGTAACCACGAGGGCTGATCGAAACGATGTCGCCATCTTCGAGATGACCAATCTGACACCCTGCAACACCAGGCACGCCGCTGAGGCTTTCGTCCGGTGTGAGGACCGCCAAGTACCCGTCCATGGCGCGAGCGGCTGGTGCCCTCTGTGCAGCCAACACGGTGTCCTTGCGGTCAGGTGATTCAACGCCGCGCAACGAGACGCGGCCGATCGTCGGCCGCGTGATCGCAACGGCTGTCCCGCGTGTGCTCAGCGGAATCACTGCGCCGCCCAGGCGAGAAAAAGTCGCCGCACAAACGAATCACCCGTACGCATCAGCTCGAAGAGATGACCGAAGATTCCCATCTGCCGCGCACAGAATTCGCTCGTCGGCCGAAAGCCCACGATGTCGCCTTGTGTCGCCCAGTTGTAGATTGGCTCTGCACCGCAATACGGAAGGTAGGCACACTCCGAGC
>CAYGDT010000090.1:3127-4160 GCA_964348745.1 uncultured Candidatus Peribacteria bacterium | reverse complement strand
CATAATACGTAATACTTGATACGTAATACTCTTAGAAATACATGAAGATCCTAGTCACCGGTTCCTCCGGCACCATTGGCACACGCCTCTGCGAGCAACTGCTCGCGGCAGGCCATGATGTCATCGGCGCAGATTGGGAACCCTGTAAATGGAACCCAGCAGTGGAGAAGATTCGCGTCGACATCGATCTGAGAGATGCAGCGCAGCTAGAAGCTAAAAGCTATCAGCTACAAGCTGACATGATCATCCATCTTGCGGCGAACGCCCGCGTCTATGAACTCGTGGAGCACCCCGACCGTGCAAGAGACAACATGATGGATACGTTCAATGTCCTCGAATTCGCGCGCGTAAACGGCATCGGGAAAATAATGTTTGCTTCCTCGCGCGAAACGTACGGCAATATCCATCTGCCTGACGGACAGAAGTACGATGAAGGTAAAGCGCACTTTATGACGTGCGAGAGCCCCTACACTGCAAGCAAGATTGCGGGGGAAGCGCTCTTTGAAGCCTACAAACGCTGCTACAAGATCGAGACCGTCATCATTCGGTTTTCAAACGTCTACGGCATGTACGACGACTCCGTCCGCGTCGTTCCCCTCTTCTTCCGGCAGACAAAAGCCGGGGAAACACTGACAGTGTTCGGAGGAGAAAAGTGTCTGGATTTCACATACATCGACGATGCGGTTGCCGGCGTCATCGGCGTGATCGATCATTGGGATAAAGCGAAGAACGACACCTACAACCTCGCGTACGGTGAGGGGACGACCATCTTGCACCTGGCGGAGAGGATGAAAGAATTGCTCGGCAGCACCTCGAAGATCGAGGTGAAAGACTCCCGCACAGGTGAAGTCACCCACTACATCGCCGATATTACCAAAGCGCAAAAGACATTTGGATATAAGCCTAAAACGTCGTTTGAGGAGGGAATACGGAAGAGTGTGGATTGGTATTCCAAACACTGCAAGTAGCCAAAGGGTGAAGGAATGTAAGGAGAATTTAGGAGGATAATAATTTGACATTTATAATATATGTT
>CAYGDT010000090.1:472-3117 GCA_964348745.1 uncultured Candidatus Peribacteria bacterium | reverse complement strand
ATTTTTATTAATGGAATTCTGCAAAATACTCCTACACAGAATCAGGCGATGAAAGTCTTGCAACTGGAAGCCATTGCAAGTGAATTACCTATAGGTTTTAAAAGGAAAATCGCAAGAATTTTTACTGAAACAGCAACAAACAGTGAAGTAGAAGTAGTAAGCGCATTACAGAGTCAGGGGGAACTTCCTGAACAATTGAATGGATTAGACCCTACAACATTAAGAGGTGTTGTCGACTGGGTAGCGAGAACTACATTAAAAGAGTCAGCCCATGAAAAAGCGGTACATAGACATTTATCAAACGCCGCACGCATCCAAAAAAAAACACCGGCCTCTGACCGTAAAAGAAGGAACAGTGGCATTGGTAATCGTCGTTGGAGAACTGAAAAAGTGATGCAAAATGAATGCTTGAGAGCAGATGGGACTGAATGGCTCACAGCTGAAATTGGATATTTTATTGTGCTGCTCAGTCATCCTGAAGCATGGGATGATGTCAGGCAGAGAATGAATCATACATTTTTGTCACAACAGATGACTGAATATGCAAGAAAGAACGGATGGATTGATGATGATGAAGAAATCCAGCCTCGGCAAACAATCATGCTCGCACATCGGCTGAAGGAGCAGTTTGAATACAAACCGCTTCCAAAGGCTTAATAAGGCTTCGCTCAACTTGACCACCAAGCCCTAGTTGACACCACCCCTGCGCAGGAACACTATTCTTTACATGAATGAGATACTGGTCGGTATCGATACGCTAGAGGTTCACCCAGAAAATGAGCTGCCTCTAGCTGCAATTGATGTTCCATTCTTTCGTTATAGAGCTGGAACTAGTCTGTGCAAACCACTGCAGAAATCTGTTGCCAGCAAAGCAATAAGACGGTTGCCGAATTCCACACAAGGCAAACCAACGACACACGTGCGACACGGGGCAACTCGAAAAGGGTAACCGCAATCACCCCCTCCTCTTCCTCTCCTCTACGGTCAGCTCCGAGTCGCCTTTTGAGACATTGACAATACTGTATTTTAGTTTAAAATATGCACAATGCCACACAGTGAGCTAAGCAAGGCGGAAAGCGATTATGACGGCAAAAGCGATGACGCTTCGCCTCAGTTGGATCATGTAGCGAGAGAAGAAGCAAGCGAGAGACAACAAGATTCTACTGCGGAAATTGACGCGGTCAGAAGATGGTTAATCAAATATTGGAATTATGGGGAGCCAACAAACCAATCATATTCTGCAATACTCACTGCTGTCAGAGAAACTGAGCAAGTCGCAGAACAAGTTATTTCTGTATTGAGTAGTGCTGGAATAATTATTAAAAAAGGAAAGCAGAAAGAATTTGCGAGAGTACGGTTGCCTGAATTACAAAGGATAATCTCAGAAGCACAAGAAACTACCAAAAAGCGTGTTACTGAAACGGTAGCAAATCCTGCACAAAGTATTGCAAATGAGGAAAAAATTGAATTCACAACAAGTATTCAGGTTGATGGCCAACCTGTAAAAGTGGAACTAATAAAGCGACCAATATCAATAGCAAAAAAAGCGACAGGGCAAATATACCTGCCTACGCGTGGACTATATAAACATGGTCAGGGTATCACGCTGTACAACAACGGAACCAGTGAAATAGATATAATGGAAAACGTAGAAGTTTGGCATACGGAACACTGGAACAAACATGGGGGACTGGACTTATCTTGGCGAGCCCCGCAAGACCCTTTGAATTTTTTTACTATTATGGCACTGAGAACTCTGCGTAAGAAATATGCAAATGATAAGAAAGAAATGGCCCAAGCTGATCTTCGAGCAGTATTAGCACATGAACTTGGGCATGCTGCGCTTGCTTTAGCAGCTAATATTTTAGGAGATCAACTCTCGAATCCCGATTATCATCGGCAAGAAGCAGAATATATAATGTCGAATAATGAAGGCAGACAGTTGGTTCCTAGCATTCGCGCATTTTTTTCTCAACATGAGAATAATAACGCCAGGGAAAGTATTGGAAATGGAACAGATGAAGCGACGGCATACATGATGCAAACAATCGAAGAGCCTCATGCAACAATGTATAAATTGGGTAATAACATTGCGAGTGCAGGAAAAATACGTTTCGCAAATCTGCTGGGAGCGCAAATATTACTGATATTGGTAGGAAAAAGTTTGAATATTGACACAGGTGAACTATCACTATTTGGAAACATTCATGTTCAGGGTACGACAATTGGCATTAACTTAAACAAAAATGCCCTGTTTCAGCTTTCTGAAAATATATGCAGAAGAGCATCGGAAGCAGAAATTCGGACAGTAACCAGAGATATCTACTTAGAAGAATTTGGCAAACCTATTGACAGGCCTCCATTTGCGCAGATAAGCGCTAGTGGAGAGCTACAAAGTAGATTACAAGTACCAGATGAATTATTGAAGTGCTCTTAGCCCGCCTCTTCCTCTCCTCCACCGTCAGCTCTGAGTCGCCTTTTTTCTTGTGCAAAATCACCCTCGCCGCTTCCTCTCTTCAACCGTTAATTCCGAGTCGCCTTTTTCTTCGTGATACACGCGCTCGGCGTTAACCTCCCAGAGGTTAGAATGTTCGGTACGACCGGAGACGATATTGTCGACTGCGGTCATTGCCGTGAGCATGCTG
>CAYGDT010000090.1:0-462 GCA_964348745.1 uncultured Candidatus Peribacteria bacterium | reverse complement strand
CTGATTGTTGTAGCGATGCATGCCGTTTCTACCAATGAGAAAGAGGTTACTAAACGTCAACGTATAGTCGCGTACGACGTCGAGCTGGTCGTAGCTCCCAAAATACGCAGGGTAGGCTTTTGGCATCCGAAGAACGCAGGAATCAAGAACGTCTTCCTTGCGGATGAATCCGATCTTCACCATTTCTTCGATACCGAGCGCAATCATATCGCTGTCGGCTTTCACCCAGAGCTCGTCTCCTTCGTTCACGAAGTACTCCAGCCCGATCCACACGGAGTTTTTACGGTCGGCAACCATGTAGGGGCTCCAGTTGTTAAAGATCTGGATACGACCGACCTTTACGTCGCCCTCCTGCACGTAGATCCAGTTGTCGGGGATCTCCACGGCAGTCTTGCGCCCGCGTTCCTGCACATGAAGTTTTTTCAGGAGCAACCCGACCGTCAGGAAGTCTCGGTAAATAAG
>CAYGDT010000089.1:0-4196 GCA_964348745.1 uncultured Candidatus Peribacteria bacterium | reverse complement strand
TGTTTCTTTTGTTTCCTTTGTCTCCCTGGTTTCTCCGGTCTCCTCGGAATCCCCGGAATCCCCGGTTTCCCCGGTTTCCCCGGTATCCCCGGTTTCCTTCGTCTTATTTATCTTTTTAGTGCCCTTCGTTTTCTTTGTTTTACTTTTTACCATGCTGCTTGCGAAAAATGATAGCGGGAGGAGCGGCGACGCGGATCAGTTCCTCGATCGTCGTCAGTCCGGAAAGCACCTTCGCAAAGCCGTCTTCAAACATGAGTTTCATACCCTGTTTGCGCGCGCAATCGTTGATGTCCGCGCTGGTTGCGCGGTTGATGATCAGCTCTTCGATCTCTTCGGTAACGATCAGCATTTCATAGATGCCAACGCGTCCGCGGTAGCCGGTGTCGCCGCAGGACTCGCATCCTTTTCCTTTATAGAGTGTCACCTTCGAATTAGAACTGAAAAACCGCGATGCTCCCGGGAAAAGCCCCTTGGCATCGTTTGCCGATATGCTGTAGCTATAGCGACACTCGGGGCATATGCGTCGCACAAGGCGCTGTCCGATAATCACCTCCAACGTGGAAGCGAGGAGGAACGGTTCCACGCCCATGTCGAGTAATCGCGGGACCGCAGTTGCAGCGTCGTTGCTATGCAGAGTGGAAAAAAGCAAGTGTCCCGTCAGCGCGGCATTCACCGAGATATCCGCCGTCTCTCCATCGCGGATTTCACCGACGAGAATAACGTCGGGGTCTTGACGCACAAGAGCGCGCAGTCCCGATGCAAACGTCAGGTTCGCCTTGGGATTCACTTGAATATGGTTGATGCCGCGCATCTTGTATTCCACGGGGTCTTCGATGGTGGAGATGTTGATGTCTGGTTGATTGCGCATTTTCATGAGTGCATTGAGTGTTGTGGATTTTCCGGAACCCGTCGGCCCCGTTGTGAGCACCATGCCGAACGGTTTGTGCGCGGTGTCCTCCAGCACTTTCTGCGCCTCCTCGGAAAATCCGAGATCACCCAGCGACAACGTGCGCACGTAGGCCGCAAGCAATCGCATCACAATCTTTTCTCCATCGACGATAGGAACGATGTTCACGCGGATATCCAGAGGACCGGCCGCACTCTTATGGCGAATGGCGCCGTCCTGTGCGGCGTAGTGCTCGTCGATACGCATGTTTGCCTCGATCTTTACGCGATTGATCACACCTTCGTAATACTCACGGGGGATGCGTCCCGCTTCGTGGAGCACACCGTCCACACGAAAACGCACGACAACGATATCCTCCTGCGGTTCAAAGTGAATGTCGGACGCACGCAGCTCGATGGCATCCGCCAAAATTTCTTCCAGAATTTCCGGCGCAACTTTACGCTGGTCTTGAATGATTTGCTGAAAGCGCGTCGCCAGCGGTTTACGGTAGTGGTGCAGAGCCGATTCGATATTCTCCTGCGAGGTAAACACGAACGTGATCGCTCCGGAGAATTTCTTTCGGTCAGTGTCTTTCTTGCTAAAAAATCCAGACGGTTTTTTTGTTGCTACGTTGCTACGTTTCGATTTTTTCTTCTTATCCTTTGATTCTCCGGTCTCCCCGGATTCCCCGGTTTCCTTTGTTTTGTTCGTCTCCTCCCGTTCCGGCATCACCGCATCCTTCTGTTCATAATTCATGCGGATCGCATCTTCCAAGGTCGCATCTCCCGGCTCGGATGTCGCGACCGTCAGACCTTTGGCTCCCGCTTCCACTACAATGATGTGGTACTCCCGAGAAATTTCTTCGGGTAATTTTCCGATGAGTTCCGGCGTTGGCGGTTTTTCCGTGATGTCATAAAACGGCAGTTTGTAGTGCTCCGCGAGCGCCTGCTCGTAGAGAGATTGTGTCAGGAGTCCTTTTTCGGTGCATACCGTCAGCAGACCAACCCCTCTGTCCTTTGCCTGCTTGAGACAGGTCTTCATCTCCTCGTCGGAGACATAACTTTGCGCCACGAGAATTTCGCCGAGTTCTGTATCTTTTATAGCCATATGCGTTGCAGTTATTTAATGACTGAATTTACTTTTTTAATGATGTCGATAATCGGAGTATTGGATTTGACGAAGTAATCGACGGCACCAAGCTTTTTGGCGCGTTCTCTGTCTTCGTCCTGTCCCAGATTGCTGAGCACAATCACCGGCGTTTTCTTCTTCATCTGCTCCATAAATGCAAATCCATCCATCTGGGGCATGATCAAATCCAACAGAATCGCACAGAAGTTCGTTTCGTTCGCCGCCTTCAATCCGTCTGCTCCGTTGGTCGCGATGGTGACTTCGTACCCCTCGTGTGTGAACTTCAGTTCCAGCGCATGCGCGAGAGGATGCTCATCCTCCACGACGAGAATCTTCTTCTTGGCGCTTTTTGTTTTTTGTGTGGGTTTTTCTGCCATGGAAACCGAGAGTTATGACCGCACGTCCATTGCGCGATTCATCAAACTATTTTAGCAGAATTCGGCAATTTGAGCAATATGGGAATGCGCTGGTAAAACGCGATCGAACCTCTATAATCGCAAAGCTTCGTTTTTCCCTTTTCAATGCCAAAGAGAGCTCTTATTTCCGTTTCGGACAAGACCGGTATCGTCGAATTTGCCAAGCGACTCTCCGCTGCCGGATGGGAGATCATCAGCACGGGAGGAACAGCTGATGTATTGGAAGTAGAAGGAATAGAGGTAATAAGCGTTGCAACGGTAACGGGGTTTCCCGAATGTTTCGGCGGCCGCGTGAAGACGATGCACCCGAAGATTATGGGAGGAGTGTTGATGCGACGAGAAGATGCACAAGATGCAAAAAAGGCAAAGGAGTTGGGTATTGATCCCATTGATATGGTGGTCGTAAACCTCTATCCATTTGAGGAGGCTCTTATGAAAGGGATGACCGGTGACGCGCTCATTGAACAGATTGATATCGGCGGACCGACGTTGCTGCGGAGTGCCGCAAAAAATCATACATCGGTGACGGTTATCTGTGACGCAAAGGATTACGATCGAGTGATGCAAGAAATTGAAACGGACGGCGATACTTCCGACGCGCTGCGCGCGGAACTTGCCGCAACGGTATTTTTACGAACGGCAGCATATGATGCGACTATCACAGAAGCGCTCTCCGGAGGGAAAAACACAGGGGTGATGCTGACGAAAGGTATGGAGCTGCGTTATGGAGAAAATCCGCATCAGTGGGGAAACTTTTTCGAAATCGTATCGGGATTCGGTTTGCAGTTTGTCGATGAATCTGCAAAAAATCCCGAGCGCATGCAGCATGCTGCTCCTTGGAAAAAATTACAGGGGAAAGAAATAAGTTATCTCAATCTTCTCGATGCCGATGGTGCATGGACTGCGGTGAAAGAATTTTCGGAGCCAACTGCCGTGTTTGTGAAACATGCGAATCCATCAGGCATCGCATCGCATAAAAATATCGCAGAAGCATTCCAACGCGCTTACGATACCGATCGTCTCTCGGCTTTCGGTGTTATCATCGCTCTGAATCGACAGTGCACTGTGGAAATTGCACAGAAAATTATCGACCAGAAAATATTTGCGGAAGTCATTATCGCTCCATCGTATGCAAGCGGTTGCTTGGAAATTCTGAATCAAAAGCCAAATATCCGTGTTATTGAACATGGCAACATGCAGCCAAACAACTGCACATCGTACCGGACCGCGTTCGGAGGAATGCTACTGCAAAACCCGGACAATCGGATCGTCACAAAAAAAGATTTGACGGTCGCGACGGAAAAGAAACCGACGGACAAGCAGATCACCGACATGCTCTTCGCGTGGCACGTATGCAAACACTGCAAGAGCAACGCCATCGTGTTTGCAAAAGACAACGTGAGTGTCGGTATCGGTTGCGGACAAACAAGTCGTGTGGACTCTGCAATCATCGCCGCGCGGCGCGCGGGTGACCGTGCAAAGGGCGCTGTCATGGCGAGTGATGCGTTCTTCCCCTTCCCGGATTCAATCGAAGAAGCAGCCAAAAACGGCATCGCCGCGATCATTCAGCCGGGTGGATCGATCCGCGATGCGGAGGTGATTTCCAAGGCGAATGAACTTAAAATTCCAATGGTGTTTACTGGAATACGTGCGTTCCGACATTGAAGATTACTGAAAACATTCTCACGACAATGTTCTTCGACCTTCAATCGCTTCGCGCAGCGTCACTTGATCCGCAAATTCGATATCCGCGCCCATCGGAAGTC
>CAYGDT010000088.1:0-4217 GCA_964348745.1 uncultured Candidatus Peribacteria bacterium | reverse complement strand
CATCGATATCGGAAACTTTTAAGCTGTCAAATCCCGCTTGCAGCCCTCCCTGCCCACCCTCTTGCTGACCGGGGAAGATCACCATGCTCTGCGCACCGATCGAACTGATCTGTGAAAGTATAACAAGTTCCATACTGGCGCCGACTGCTGTCATTAGCACTACGGATGCAACGCCGATCACGACCCCGAGCATGGTCAAAAGAGACCGCCTGACGTTGCTCAGCAATGCCTTGTACGCAGCAGAGAATGTATCGGCAGATCTCATAATAATTATTTAAGTTTTGTAACATCAGAAGCGATAATGCGCTTGAACGAGCGGGAATCACTTTCTATGCGTCCGTCTTTGAGTCGAAGTATGCGCTCCGCATGCTCCGCGGTAATCAATTCATGGGTTACGAGGATGATCGTCCTGCCGTCGCGATCATGGAGTCCCTGCAGTACTTCCATCACTTGGTTTCCTGAAGCGCTGTCTAAGTTTCCGGTCGGCTCATCGGCGAAGATCAGATCCGGTTCGGTGACAAGCGCTCTCGCAATGGCAACACGTTGCTGCTGGCCGCCTGAAAGTTGGTTGCTGTAATACGATGCGCGCTCGGTCAGGCCTACCGATGCAATCGCCTTCATTGCACGATCATGGCGCTCGCTTTTTTGAATCGTCGGATGATACAGCAACGGCAGCATAACGTTTTCCAGTACCGTCGTACGCGGCAATAGGTTAAATGCCTGAAAGACGAAACTTACGCGTGTCGCACGAATGCGCGCGAGGTGATCGTCGTCCATGGCAAGTGTCGGTTCACCGCGAAAGAGATACTGCCCACCGGTAGGAGTGTCGAGGAATCCGAGGATGTGCATGAGAGTTGATTTTCCGGAACCCGACGGTCCCATGATCGCAAGAAAATCCCCCTCGGTCACGGTTAAATTTATACCATGCAATACAGGTGTTTCAAGATCAGCATTCCAGTACGACTTGCTGAGATCTTTCGTCTCTATCAGCGGAACATGCCCGTCTTCTTTTTTGATGCGTGCCATTACTTCTTCTCGAGTAAGACGATTTCCTCGCCTTCGCTGAGTCCGGAAAGGATTTCAATATCATTGATCGTCTCCATGCCGGTATGAACGGGGCGCTGCTCAAGCACGCCTTTTTTACCGATGATTCGAACGATATCGTTACCTTGATCGTCTTTGATCACCGCGCGTGCAGGGACGAAGAGAGCATCTTCACGCACGCTCGTAATAATATCGGTGTCTCCCGTCATCCCTATTTTAAATGCATCATTCGGAGCGAAGAAATCGAGTGTTATGCGATATTTCGGTACACCGTCGACGCTGGTTGCCGCTGGATCGATCTCACTGACACGGAGAGCAAAGGGCTGATTGGGGAACGCATCGAGCAACACAGAACCGCTCTGGCCGATATGTACTTTGGGAATATCTATCTCGGCTGCGTAGAGTTCCAAGCGGTAGGGTGAATTGCCGAGGATCGTCATTGCAGGCTGCGTTTCGCTGAATTGTCCCGGGGTAAACTCACCCGGCTTCAGATTCACCTTCGTAATGATGCCGTCGATGGGAGCAAGCAACACCGTGTCGTTGTAATCTGCCTGCGCCTTTTGTAGATCCGCTTGCGCCTGCTGCACTCTTCCATAGGAAGAATCGATATCCGACTGCCGCGTTCCGGCTTTTTTGAGCGCGAGTTGCGCCTCCGAAATACGCAGTGAAGTCTGTCCACTGAGCAAATCTGCTTGGGCTGAATCGTACGCACCCTGCGTGGAAATGATGTTGCCTTCTTCCGAAGCGATCCTCGTATCGTACGTCGCGGACGTATCCCGTAGTGATTGCAGAGTAGCATCGATCGTGCTCACTGCCGCTTGCATGTTCTTGGTCTCCAGTGCGAGTGTAGCCTTCATCGACTCGCGCTTTGCAGCGCTAAAGAGTGCTAAAGGAGGCATCGAAGCGATGAAATTGTACGATCGCTGCACGATGTCCGAGACATCGGTTACAAGTGCACGCTCGTTTTGCAGAGCTGCAATGGCATCGCGATAATTAGTAATTATCGGCGATTGTACCAACAACGCGGTCACCCTAGGCTTGATTGCAGCCATTTGTGATCGAATTTCTCCGTAATCGTGCGGCTGCTGCTGTACAAGAATATTTTCCAGAGTGACATCGAGGAACGTATCCTCGAGCACTCCGAGAGAAGTTTGCGCAACAATCACCTGCTTCGTCAGCGTGCTGCCGACTGCAGATACTTCTCCCGCAAGGGCGGTATCCGCCTCCTGCTGTAGTGCAGTGAGTTTGACCTGCGCCTGCGCCAGTGTGGCACTTGCCGTATCCAGCTTTGACTGTGCTGCCGCTACCGCTGACTGCTTGTTTTGCACTTCAGCTTCGGTCACAGCGATGTCTTCGGGGCGTGATCCTTCTTTGAGTGCCTTGAGGTCTGCGTATGCGGAGGTAAGCCTTGCGCGTGCAGAGGTGACAGCCGCACTCAAGCTACCGGAACGAAGCCGCGCAAGTTCTTGTCCTCTGACAACAGTGCTTCCCTCATCGACAACAACGTCGCTGACGATGCCGGAAACAGGGAACTTCAACTCCAGATCTTTTTCGGAAATGATGGTACCCACTGCTTCCACTGTCTGCGTCAGTTGCCCGCGCGAAACTGTCGCCATGACATACACGGGTGCAGGTTCCACGACGATGAATCGGATAAGTGCGATGATGCCAAGCGTCACTAGAACGGAGACGGTAGAGAATATCCAATGGGTTCGAATGAACTTCAGCCCTTTTTGAAAAGGAATTCTTTGTATAAATTTATTGTTCATTATAACTCCTCCTGCCTGTGAAAGTTTCTCGGAAATCTTCATATAGTTATTATACAATAATATAAAATAGTAAGCAAATCAGGCATTAGACCTGCTTTTCATAGTTTGAAGAGCTTCCATTACGGCCTCTTGAATCGGACGCAATGTAATACCCTGTTCTTCAAGTTTTCGCGTACTCAAAATACAATTACTCCGACCGGCCTTGGTAATCTGGAGCATTTCATCGTTGGAGAACTTTTGAAACGTGTGCTTCGGATCGACAATTTCTTTGTAGAGTTCCATCATTCGATATGCAGTCATAGAGCCGGGATTTACGACATTGAATGATCCCATTGCGCGCTGATCGATCAGTGTCTTCACTACCTTGAGAAGATCCGGAATGTACGTCATGGAATTGGGAACATCGATGAGACAATCGTATTTAACAAGTTTATTGATGAGATTGCGCTCATTTTGGGATCCGTCAAATGGCATGCGCAGACGAATATTGAGGACAGGAAAATCCCGAAGAAGCTGATCGACGAGCCCCTTGGTTCTTGCGTAAAAACTGTCGAAGAAGTTCGGAGGATCGCTTTCGCTAAAGGGTGTGGATTCATCACCCAAGTACACGCAACCCGTACCAAGGTGCACAAGATAGATGCCACGCTTTTGACACTCCTCTGCGAGCACGAGCGAACCTACAACATTACTATGCACCGTTTCTCCTTTGTGATCTTCGCACCAGTCAACATTCGGTCTGCCGGTCTTGCCTGCACAATTGATAACTACATCGGGTTTTTCTGAATCCAACAGCGCAGAAACCGCTTTGTAATCTGCAATATCGACAGAGGGGCAGATCGCATCGGGATAGAGCGTTTTGAAGTAGCCACCCAGATAGCCGCGTGACCCAAACAACAGAATTTTCATGCCGAAAGCATAACAAATTTCTCCTCTTTTTGCAGCAAGAGTCTCATATTTTTCAATGCAGGAAGAAAGCGAGATCAACCCATAGAAACTTCATGATGCAAGTTGTTAAATATTCCGCTATACTCGGCATGCATGGCTCGCAAACGTCGTCGACGCTACCGAAGGAGACGCAAGCAGAACGAAACGCTGAATCTGTCTCCAAAAACCCAACGCCTCATCAGTGGCACGGGGCAAATGACGGCGGGTTTACTGCTTGTCTTCGTATTGCAGCAGCAAGCTGGAATGCTTGGTGAATCTCTGAACGCGGGCATGACGTTCTTCTTCGGAGCGTGGGGAATCATTTTCCCGGCATTCCTGATTATTTCCGGATTGCTGCACTGGTTTACCAGTGATACCCAATTTGAACTCAAGCGATCGGTGGGATTGCTGCTCTGTCTGCTCTCATTTCTCGGTATCGTGCACATGGGAGCACCTCTCGAAGAGATCGCTACCAACAGA
>CAYGDT010000087.1:0-4295 GCA_964348745.1 uncultured Candidatus Peribacteria bacterium | reverse complement strand
TATTGCAGTTACCGACGAAGGCTCCACACTGTGGCATCGCGCGTACGAACTCGGCATGGCCGTGTTGCCGATCCCAAAAATGGTCGGCGGCCGCTACTCCGTGTTCAGCAACGTGGGCATCGCGCCGCTGCGTGCAGCTGGCGTTGATGTCGACGGATTACTCGACGGCGCACGCGCAGCAATTCGCGACTGTACTGCCGCGGGTGAAACAAACCCCGCGATGGTTTCTGCCGCACATACGTTTCTTCATGCGCAGCAGGGCATCCGCATCCACAACACATTTGTCTTTGACCCCGATCTCGAGAGTCTTGGCAAATGGTATCGCCAGTTGATGGGCGAAAGCATCGGCAAGTCGCACGACGTGGGCGTGACGCCCATTGTCAGCGTGGGCTCGACAGACCTCCACTCCATGGCACAACTCTACTTGGGAGGACCGAACGACAAGTTCACGAATATCGTCACACGTCCTGCGCCAGATGACGACGTCACAGTTCCCGAGTCGCTTTTATTCTCCGGTCTCGTCGACCACATCGAAAAGAAATCCTTCGACACCATCATGTCCGCAATCGTCGGCGGCGTGACTTCTGCCTACGTCGAAGCTGGACGGCCATTCCTCGCGATCCACCTCACCGATCGTTCCGCAGCCGCAGTCGGCTACTACCTCCAGTTCCGGATGATTGAAATGATGTATCTCGCGAAGCTTTTCAACGTCAACGCCTTTGACCAGCCTGCCGTGGAGCTGTACAAGAAAGCGACAAAGGAACGTTTGCGACGATAACGCCTAGAATTCTGGGTTATCCACATCAAAAAAATAGCAACAAAAATGTGATAAACTTAAAGAGCCTAAATAAACCTCATGATTGTATGGATACAGGAGCAAAAAAAGGTGCTGAACATCCCGCCGTCGATCTCGCCACAGCTCCAAACGAACGAATGCGGCAAGAAATGCGCAGACCATTAGCAGGTGTTCTAGATAAACTCTCGCGGTTCGATGATGACCAACACGTCACAATCACTTGGGATTATGGAGCTGGTCAAAAAAATGGAAAAGCGCGTGAACTCATTGACGTACTAAAAAAAATGCAGGCCGGTCTCGCATCCGCATTTACATACGATGACCTTGATAGAATGCAAAAAGAATTTAGCTGTTCCCCGTATTTCGACAGTGAAATTCTCTGCGAAGAACCGCCGACGCGCTTCACCGAAGAAACTGAACCGCTCAAAGAATCTCCTGTACCGCTCGTGCTTCAAGCCGACACAGAAGTGATACTGCCTGGAAATACATTTTGGAATTTCGTGTACCTTCATGGTTTGGCGGAACGACACGGAGGCAAGGCGGCGCCAGATCTCATTCAAGCAAATGTACCACTCTCATCTTTAGAGGACGGAAAATATAAGGCAAAAATCCACGGGGAAGACGGGACGATATATCTGTGGACCGATCAACATGCAGCTCGACGCATGGGCTTTGCAGTTCTTGATAGTGATGAGGAGGCAAATCGACATGCCTTCGAGGCATATAACGCACGGCTGAGCGCAATATAAACCATCGAAGTTGTTGACGGCGCTGCGTCTACATACGCGTCTGAAAATCGTCCCTTCTTGTCCATTCATCTCATCGATCGATCGAGTCGGTCGGTTATTACATGCAATTTCGCATGATTGAAATGATGTACGTAGCAAAACTTTTCAACGTCAACGCTTTCGATCAGCCTGCGGTGGAGTTGTACAAACGAGAAACACGAGCGCTGCTTGCACAAGAGAGATGAGATTGCTTTCATCGTTGAGCAAGACCAAGTTTGTGGTAGCATGACCGAGTGATACACTGCCTGAAGGTTTTCTGTTTTGCCAAAATTACTCTATGCGTTCGGAACGTTCATCGCGGGAACAGCAAGCCCACAGGAACGAGAAAATTTTTAACAATCCGTCGGTGGCACCAGCGGTTGCTTGTTTGCTCTCTGGGCTTTTGCACGGAGGAGGGGTACTCGCCTTGGAGCACAAAAAAGACCTTCGGGATGGAGCCGAAACAGCAGTGTCATCAGCGGCGGCTTCCATCGACGATTTGTTATTGCGTATTCGTCTCGCCAAGCAAGAAGCCCGGTTGCAGGAAGCGGATGCCAGGATCGAGGTTGATCCAACAATGCTCGACATGTTAAAAGAAGGTCAGCCACCAGCGATTGACCTTTCAGAAACGTACTTTTCCACGGAAGCCTTGATCGGCGAGTATGCAGATGAAGAGATTGTCGAAGCGAAGAATCGCTACGAGAAAATTATCGCCGAGGCCAAAGCCTTGCGCGATCAGAAAAGATCAGAAAGCGAAGTGATGGGTGCTGTGTTGAAAGAGCAGGGAGCCTATGACGCTCACGATGCTTTTTTGATCGACTTGCTGCTGGAGAACAAAGGAAACTGCGAAGCGCGAATGAAACTGATGACCGCCGCCGCCCAAGATCTTTACCCGGAGTGGACGGACTCGCACTCGTTATTTGTGCAAAACTTTCCGTCTTGGCGTGATGTCGACGGCGTAGTACAGCCCGGCCACGCTCGTGCGGTCGTAGAGCTTGGTGCAGAGCTTCTTGTGCTGGAAGGTGCGCAGCCAAGCGTCATAGCGCGACCCAGTGACGTACAACTGCTTGATGCGCAGTGGCTGGCGATGACCGGACTGTTGGTGAAGCAGGGCGCGGTGACCTACGAGGAGTTAGGATTCGCATCTGTGACGCCCTTGCCAGGGGACTCCTTCCAGTCTTCAAGCATTATGCGCTTTCCGCAATCTCATGCGCAGCCCTATCAGGGGTCGGCGAATCATGATGTCGGTGCTGTGCGAGATGAAGACGGTACGACTGCTCGGGAAAATATTCAGCCAAGTGCCTTTTTGGGCGAGATAAGTGATCAACAAATAGAAAAACACGACGCCGAACGCGAACTGGCGGTCGACGCCGAACGCGACGCAATGCTCGCTGAGTTTACACAATGGAAAGGAGAGCTTGAAGCAAAGAAAGGAATCAGGCTTGGGTTGCTGCTTGAAATGCGGCGTAGTTCGATAGAGATTTACAAGAGTACCGAATCGACACCGTTATCAGACGATGCGTTGCGAACCTATCTTCAATTTGCAGACAAGATATATGGCTTCAATAGCCTTTCTCTTTCATTACGGCCTGATCAGCATCTTCCCCCACACCTCTATTCGATTTTAGGAGGCCGACAAGTATTTGTAACGTACATTCCGGAACCGACATCAGAGAACATTCAAGACGTGTTAAAAATTAACTCTGCTCAACTGAGTTACAATCAGTTTACCGGCCTGACATCACTACCAGCTGTATTTCGCACACCCATTCAATATGACTCGGTATCACCGCAGAGAGAATATGACCCGTTGGTGATGCGAATCAATTTTAACACGGAACAACCAGCGCAAAGAGGTCGGTCGGATTTTTCCTGGAACAACGTCCAGAATTATGACGCGCAGGAGTTTTTTGACGAAAAATATATAGTCGTGAGTTTCCATTTCAATCAAGCAGACACCCTTCCGACTGGCGCTTTGAATGGCACAAAAATTACTGCTGTCTTCCTTGGTGGTCGTCTTGACGACGAGACGTTAGTGCAAAAAATTGAAGACCACGCCATGGTCGGAGCACAGATTGGCATTATTCGTATCTACGCGGCCAAAAATATCAATATTGATCCGCAGGCTTTCTCGGGCGCAGAAATCGGTGAGTTAATAATTTCTCCTGCCAAAGGAGAACTTGGCGAGCAGTGGCAGCAATTCGAAGGGGTGAAAAAAGTAACCGTTATTGCTCGTTAAAAAAACATGACGAACGGTTGGGATTGGTTCTTTGCCAAAACATGAACAGTTAAAAATCCAGCGAAAGCCACGCAGGTGGCTTTCTTGGTCCCGGAACCACAAAAACACCAACGCCGAAGCGCTGGTGTTTTATGAGGCTCTAGGACGTAGATTCGGCCTGAACTCTCTTTTAATTACTATAGTACATTCCACCTTCAGCTGGGCCTAGACTAATCTCTGGCACATTAACTCGATGTGAGGGCATGTGCGAGACTCATTCTTCAAGAGGGATCAAAAGAGGACAAACGAAAACTGCTCGAACAACTCAAAAGCCGCATCATCCTGAAGGACGATCGTCTAATCGTTGAAAAGACCAGGAAAACCTAAGGGTCGCCAAACAACCGAACAAAGCAAAAACCCGAGGTCGTGAGACTTCGGGTCTTTACTGGTCACGAAGCATTCCGGTCATGTAGGAACGTTCCGTGATGGTTCCGGGACGTGGATTCGAACCACG
>CAYGDT010000086.1:0-4384 GCA_964348745.1 uncultured Candidatus Peribacteria bacterium | reverse complement strand
TCGTCGCAAACAAACCACTCGCAGGATATGGAAGCCGCTATCCCTGGCAGAACCAGTGCGACGACCGATGTGCGGCCATCCTCGGTGCCAATGAAATGCAGAAGTACGACGGCGAGGATTGTGCTCTACTAAAGGGTGATGTGATGCTCTACTCGGCATTCAAGCCATCCGATGTTGAGTATTACGACGAGCGTATGGCCGCTATCCGTGATCGCATCGCGTACGAACGCTGTCAGTAATTTTTCTCCATCTGCTATGAATTCGCATCCTCCTCCCCATTCCCAGGCCACATCGAAAACGAAGCTCTGCTCCTTTTGCGCAGAGAAAGTTCATATTGATGCGAAGAAATGCAAGCATTGTGGGGAGCTCTTGGATGAAAGTCTCAGGGCTGTCCACGCTATGCAACACAAACCATGGAATCCCGGCGTGGCGGCAGTCTTGAGCCTCGTGATCCCTGGGGCTGGGCAGATGTACCAAGGAAATATAGCAAGAGGCATTCTCCTGCTGATCTTCACTGTGGTCGGGTACATGATCTTCTTTCTGCCAGGGCTGGCAGTGCATATCTACGCGATTTCCTCCGCGTACTCGGCTCCCGCACCATCTGGTAAGTAACAAGCTACTAAAACGGCATTCAAGTACCGATTCTGCTGCGGTAGGATGAACTCTATATGAGCATGAAAAAGAGAGAAACACTGTTAAGGAAGCAGAAATTCCAGAAGGATTATGAGAAGGCTATTCAGCAGATTGGTGTACCTGAACTAGAAAAGCAGCAGGAACCAATCCTGAGAAGGTTTATTGAAAAAATGACGAGTCCATTAGTTTTTACTGCTCTCGCAGGAACAATGAAGAAGGGTGAGGATTGGCGGCATCGCTTTCTCAGCTTTGCTAACCAGCAGATAGCCAAGGTGCCAAAAGACAAACTCTCCGAAACACAACGACGAGAGATTTTACAGATAAGGAGCGAACTGCTCGAGGCAATAGCCGTCCATGCATCTGATATCGAAGGTCTGCATGTTTATACCTCAAGCGAGGCTCGTGAATATGGAAGGGATTTAGATGTTGTAAATGCGTCTATTAATGCGCTGCAAGCCGCAGGTCTTCCGATTCGTAGGCTCACTCCTGACAGAACGAGCGTTTTCATTGAATCAGATGAAGAAATTTCAACTGATCTCGGATATCTGCAGGCTCTGCAAAATGAAAACCGAAAGTTATCCGAAAAATTAGATGAGGGAAGATATAAGCGCAGGAAGCGAACTGATCTTGTGCAATGGCACGGTGATCAACCAGTGAGATACGATCTCGATAGGAGCATCCCGGAGCTCTACATCGGTGTAAACAAAATCCAGTATCCATTGCAGCCAGATGCAACCAAGAGACAGATACTGATGACTTTGCTTGTTAACGATTACAATCAGAAAGACGGTGTAGGCATAGATACATTTATGTTCAGGAGTGTTCTAGCGAAATGCGATGTCCCCGTTGGAAGTCTCAGGCTACTTGAAACAGCTGTAAGGGGTATAAATAAGGATATTGAAAAAGCTTTTGGGATATCGAATTTTGTGCGGATGAAAGAATTAAGAGCAACGTTACATGTCAAATAAAATTATCTAATCTGTACAGCTCTATCCCTACGAGTGAGCAGGGTGCGCCTACGCTGCGTCCCGATTTGTCGTGCCCGAATTATTCTCACTATGAGTATTAGCCCCTCCATCTTCGCGACAACGGATATCTATGCTGCGAGCTTTGCAATCAGCCAAGGTGTGCGGCTCGAAGGCTGTGATCGCCGTGATTCTCGGCGGGTGGTTTTTCTTCTTGAGAGGAACGCGAAGCTCGATGGACTTCTGGAAAACTACTGGAACGGAGAGCCAGTTACGGTCGTGCCCTCACAACTCTTCGCTTCACTCAAACACCTAAAAAGCCTTCTTCATTCGCTAAAATGACCGACCTCTCTCCCCAGGATGTCGGCGAATTCAAAGCACTCGTGAAGAAGCAGACGGGTAAGGACATTACGGATGAAGAAGCCCGCACTCAGGCCATGAACCTTATCCGTCTCGTTACTCTCATCGTGAAGCCCATCCCTCCTCTATCCGCATAAACATTCCTCAATCATGAATATGAATTCTTCATCACCGGACAATTACCAGACTTTCATCTCAGATCTACAGATCCCTGGCTGTGTCGTGCAGGCAGGAATGGCAATGACAGTTGAGAAGCATCTCACCCTTGAAAACTTCGCAGAATACATCGAGGCAAATACTCATAAGGATTTGTACTTCCTCGCAGGCGTCAATCCTGCACGGGACAAACTACGCGCAAGAGACATGGATATTCTGATGAAGAATCATCTCTTCATTGATCTCGACCTCCGCAAGAAGGAATCAAGCATTACCGATACAGAAATTAAGGAAATCGGCTACTCCCTGCCAGAAACGCTTGCAACTCACCCGATACTGAGCCAGTGGCGTTATATCAGTTTTTCAGGGAACGGCCTCCACATTCATTACTTTGGAGATCCGGTTGCTATCGACACTCCAGAATCCTGGAAGACAGGGATGGAAAATATTTTGCGTGTTTTCACGCAGCACACAGGAATTCAAGTGGATAGTGGCTGTACAAATGCCGCTCGCATCTGCCGGATTCCGGGGAGTTGGAATAACAAGGGGGGCAGGCACACGAAAGATGAAATTCTGCTGACTCAGTCTGAGATGAAGGTGGATATGAATGTCATCCAAAATTTTAGCGAGGAAACTGCTAAAGAACCTGAGCGAGGCGAGAGCTCTATCACCGAAAAGAAGTGGAAGAATGGGGTAGAAGGTGTCGCAGAGGGCTCGCGTCACGAGACAGCCGTCTCCTTGGCAGGTTGTATCATTCACGATCTCAGAGAAGATCTTTGGGAAACAGTCGGCTGGAATGGCCTGAAGGCATTGAACGAGAAAAACGCACCTCCAATGCCTGAAGCTGAACTACGCAAAATCTTTGAGCATGCGACACAGAAGGACAAGAATAAACGGAGGCACGAAGGAAGACGCACTGGAAATGCGCAGCAAACTTCATGCGAGCCAGTGCTTCAATGCCTAGCTGATGTTGTCCGTGAAGAGGTCAGATGGCTCTGGAAAGACCGTATCGTACTCGGTGGCCTCAATACCTTTGAAGGCGATCCAGGGACCGGAAAATCATGGATCTCCTTGGCAATCGCCAGTGCCGTCACTCGAGGAATACCATTGCCCGGTGAAGATGACCAAGTGAAACGCGATCCAGCGAAAGCTCTTCTTCTCACTGCTGAGGACAGTCTATCGGTGACTATCAAACCTCGTCTGGAAGAGATGGGAGCTGATTTATCCATGGTTACGGCTCTCACTGCCGTTCGTGACGGTGAGGGAAGGAATCACCATCTCTCGCTAGAGAAGAACTTAGATGCCTTGGAGAAAGTCCTGATTGAAGGAGGATATCGGTTACTTATTGTTGATCCTCTGAACGCGTACCTTGGATCGGAGCTGGATACCAATAGAGATGCCGCCCTCAGGTCAGTGCTTACACCATTTACACAGATGGCTGAGCGTCATCGCATTGCGGTGCTCTGCATCAGGCACCTCACCAAGTCTTCACGTGACAGGGCTATTTACCGTGGCCAAGGATCTATTGCTGTGACCGCTGCTGCCAGAGTGGCGCATCTCATCGGAAAAAATCCTCATAACAAGGATGAACGAATCATCGCTTGCATCAAGAATAATCTTGCCCCTTTCCCTCCCTCTTTTGCCTTTGAGTTCCTTGAAGGGCGTTTTCTCTGGAAAGGGGAAACCACTGTCAGTCCGGAGTCTCTCTTGGGTCCTGAGGCGACTGAAGAAGAACTTTCGGCTGTGGATGAAGCCAAAGGATTTCTTCGAGATGCTCTCAACAATGGAGCCCGGCGAGCATCGGAAATCTTCGAGGAAGCTAAGAGTGCCAACATCGCGGAGAGAACCCTTAAGCGTGCCAAGGAAAAAATGAAGATCAATGCCCGCAAAGACGGCTTTGGAAAGGAAGGATACTGGATATGGGAACTTCCAACTACTGCTAAGGAGGCCAGTACTCCCACCAGTGAACCATCGGCCCCCTTTGATACAAAAAACACTTCGTAATGGGTGCTGGCAAATACAGACCATGGTTACAAATAATTTTGTACTAGTTATTTATTTCTTTCCCTTTAATTGCAATGCACTACCTTGTTTACGCCATCTTGCCCGACAAGCCAAAGGATGTGTATGAAGCGCTAGTACCACTCTTCCTTCCATATTACAGATCTTCGGATGATCCAGACGGCAAATGGGATGCCTTGCAGGTTGGTGGAAGGTGGACTGGAGTATTCGACTCCGCGTACAAACCGCCAACCCGCCCAGGGTTTGGT
>CAYGDT010000085.1:1434-4476 GCA_964348745.1 uncultured Candidatus Peribacteria bacterium | reverse complement strand
AGAAGGGGAGCAGATCGTCATCAGTAACGCAGAACTGACGACCGCGCGCGTGCGCAACTTCAAAAAAATGCAGCAACGCCGCATCAAGTTCGATATCGGCGTGACCTATGACACGTCTCCCGAAAAACTGCAGCGGATCAACGAGATCGTACGCGAGGCGGTTGAAGCGCAGAGCAACGTGCGGTTTAATCGATCACATTTTCGAGAATTCGGGGAGAGCGCTCTGCTGTTTGAGGTGGTGTACTTCATGCTGGTCAATGATTACTCCACGCACATGGACACGCGTCAGGCGATTAATTTGCATATTCACAACGCGTTTGCGATGGAGGGGATCGCAATGGCGTTCCCAACGAGGACGGTTTTTATGAGGGAATAGAGGCAATAGAGGGAATAGAAGGTTTTTCCTCTATTGCACCTCTATTTCTTTAACTTCTTCGATCCCTTCGATTTCCTCGTTTCTATACTCGTGCTAACGTTTTCCCATGAATAAACATAATACCCTCGGCGAAAATTTGGCTGCCATGCTCAAAGGCGGAGTTATTATGGATGTCGTGACGGCTGATCAGGCACGGATTGCGGAGGAGGCGGGAGCATGCGCGGTCATGGCGCTCGAACGCGTTCCCGCGGATATCCGCAGGGAAGGAGGTGTTGCCCGCATGAGCGATCCCAAGTTGATCCGAGAGATCAAGGCCGCGGTTTCCATTCCGGTCATGGCCAAGGTGCGTATCGGGCATACCGCAGAGGCGCGGATTCTCGAAGCGCTGGAGGTGGATTTTATCGACGAGAGCGAGGTGCTCACTCCTGCAGATCCGTTCGATCATATCGATAAATCTCCGTTCACTATTCCATTTGTCTGCGGCGCGACCAACCTCGGCGAGGCGCTGCGTCGTATCAACGAAGGCGCTGCGATGATCCGTACCAAGGGCGAAGCCGGTACGGGAAACGTTGTCGAAGCGGTGCGGCACTTAAAGAGCATCAAGCGTGAGATCGCGTCTCTCAAAGAGAAATCCAAAACTGATATGAGTCTCTTTGCGCAAACAGAGCGTGTACCCTTGGAGCTTCTTGAGCGTGTGCGTGGAATGCAGCGGTTGCCCGTTGTGACATTCGTTGCGGGCGGAGTGGCAACTCCTGCGGATGCCGCACTCCTCATGAGCCTTGGAGCCGAGGGAGTGTTTGTCGGTTCGGGGATCTTTAAATCCGGCGATCCTGCGGCCCGCGCCCGCGCCATTGTTCGTGCGACGACACACTGGAACGATGCTCAATTGCTAGCGGAAATTTCTGAGGGTTTGGGAGAAGCGATGCCGGGACTTGAAATTTCCACATTGGAGACTGCGATGCAGGAGAGGGGATGGTGATGGGGAAGAGTGATTAGTGAATAGTGATTAGTGAAAAGTAATCAGTAATTGGTAACTTAAAGAGAAATACTATACTGATGCCTGATCACACCAATGACCAATCACCAATCACCAATCACCAATTACCAATGGCCAATCACCAATCACCAATCACTATCGGCGTTCTCGCGCTGCAGGGCGACTTTGCAGAGCACGGCAAGATTCTCTCTGATCTGAGCGTTTGCAGTCTGGAGGTGCGAAACCGGAGTGATCTTTCGCAGTGCGACGCGTTGATTCTGCCGGGCGGTGAGAGCACGGTTATCATGAAACTGCTGCAGGAGTCCGGTCTGGATCGTGCGATTGCCGATCGCGCGCGTGAAGGCATGCCGTTGTTTGGCACGTGCGCTGGCGCAATTTTACTTTCCGATACGCACCTGAAACTCATGGATATCTCAGTCGAACGCAATGCTTATGGGGCGCAAGCGGCAAGTTTTACAGCGCAACTCGACATCGAAGAAATCGGTTCCGTGGAGGCTGCGTTCATCCGCGCTCCGCGCATCGTCCGCGTTGGAAATGCTTGCACAGTTCTTGCAAAATATAATGGCGACCCCGTTGCTGTGCGGCAGGGTTCCATGCTTGCATCCACATTTCATACGGAACTTTCAAGCGAAGTGCGTCTGCACCAATACTTTGTCGATTTTGTTTCTCGGGGTAAGTAGAACATATTGTATACAAAATTTATTCAACACTTCTTATCCCAGTAGTGCGATGCACACAGCGCCGGTGACAATCATGCATGATGCGCCAAAACGAATTGCTTTATGTGGCTCACGGAGGACGTGTCCTCCCAGCATCACCGCGATCGGGATACTGAGTTGCCGTAACCCCGAAACATAACTCGCGCGTTCCAATGTGTATGCCATGAGCATCAGTGTGTAACCGCCGCTCGCGAGCACTGCGTTGAGAAGTACAATGCGCCATTGCCTCTTGAATGTGCCTAGATACTGCGCTTTTGTTCGAACGCGTCTTATGTACAGTGTAAAAAGAAGAGAGGAACATGTATTGGTTAAGAAGAAGTATACGATCGCATTCCCATACTCCACGCCACGATCGTCCACGATTGTATAGGTGGTCACTGCCGCCAGTGTGAGCAACGCATATCGCAGCGCGTGATCATGTCGGAGTACTCTGATTGGCTCGCTCAGTCCTCTGAGTGACAGAGTTTTTAGGTTGATAGCGTATGCGCCGACAACGACCAGAAGTATGCCGATGACACCCCATCCAGTTGCGGTTTCATGGAGTATCAGAACTGAGAATAGAAGCACAAATGCAGGCGCAGATCTACCGATAGGGTACACATGCGAAAGATCGCCATGCTCCAGCGCTTTTGCCAAGGCGTACCAGTACAGACAGTGCACGATAGAGGCGCTCAGACCGATAACGATGCCAAGGGGATTGATGGGCCAATCGTGCCAGAGTATCCATGCAGCCGGTGGCAGTGTAAGAAGGATTGATACCGAAGAGAATTGCCATATAAATACCGACTTATCCTTTGATTGTTTGCTGAAGAAGTCACGCAATGCGTGCAAGATTGCGGAAAGAATGACAAGACCAATGGCAAGGGTATTCACACGCGGATTGTAGCTGGATGGAGTTAAGTTTGGGAGTGCACGATGTATGTGAACCTATGCATTCATTCTCATGATCC
>CAYGDT010000085.1:0-1424 GCA_964348745.1 uncultured Candidatus Peribacteria bacterium | reverse complement strand
CCTGAGAAGCATCCTGAATTTCTCGTGAGTACACTTTTCTTTTACGTCTCCAAGATACTTTTCGCCCTTTGAATGTTCCGCGAAAATCATTGATTCTTTTAGTGGCAATCTCCAGAAGAAGGTCTCGATCGCTTGCATTGAGAATCGCTTGTTGCGATAGAAGCGTCTCGGCAGCTGGGCGTCCTTCTAGAGAAGCCCTATCGCAGCACCAAACAATATAATCCTGTGCGTCTTTTCTGCAAAGATAGAACATCATTTCTAATTCAGTTGTCATTTCATTCAGTAAAGCATGTCCATGCATTTCCATGAATCTCGATCCACTACCCCTTCCGATATTTGAAATATTTGTCCTTACGGTCTCGGTACACAAACCCTGCTGCAGACAGAATTTCTCGAATGCTTGCACGAAATGCGCCATGATTGGCGTTGCATCAGCCTCCGGATGAATCGAATGATAGAGCTCGTACGCTTTGCGTTTATGTCTCTGAAACTCTGCATTGAGACGATCTATTAAATGGGCACTTCGGAATTCGGGATTTCTCCTATAGGCATCTTTATGACGACTTACTTCATCATTTACTGTACGTTCTAATTCCAATCGCTGCGAATGTCGCAGATATGAAACGGGCTCAAGTGGCACATGTTGTTCAGAATATGCCGGCTCGCCGCTCTTCGGGAGAAACACTGTATGGAATGCAGCTTTAGGAGATGGCCCCGCATTACTAAAATTCGATTCTTGAAACAATAACCTCAGAACAAGTCGCGGCTCTTCATATTTATTTTTTAAATCAACGGGGGTATTCCTAAGGATTTCATCGACCTGCGTTGCGGTGAAGTGATTGACGATATTGATCAATATAACTCCTGTGTCATGCCCGGAAGTCTCTATAGCTCGAGGAAATCTGTTGCTTTTTAAATTTTTTGCGTGACGGAGGACTGATGCATTCACTTGAATAGACCCCAGATTTCTTCCATCAATATCAAGCTCAATCTTCTTTTTCACCGAGTTCAGAACACCGTAATATTTTTGCACGAGCGCAGTGACAATCCCTCTTGCCGGAGCGACTGGCGTAAATTCCATTATATAATCAATCCCTTCATTCCATGCTGTTACATCTCTTTGCTGTGCTGGCGTATGGGAAGCCCCCAATCCTTTTATGGAAACACTGGCGAGCATGGTTGTGAGTAGATCATCGTGAATAATTCCCGTTTGAAACAGAACTAAGGCACTCTTCACTTCATTATCCTGTGGTGTTTTTTCAACAAACGCCGGGAAAATGCACTTGAATTGCAGTTGCATATTCGGATTACCCCATCCCCCCGTTACATCTTGAGACTCGATTCGTCGGGTTTCAGCTGTGAATTGGTCTGCCGGGTAGCGAGGTTGTCTAATGGACATAGAGAAAATTTATTTAATCATTTTT
>CAYGDT010000084.1:1809-4742 GCA_964348745.1 uncultured Candidatus Peribacteria bacterium | reverse complement strand
GTGGGTGGAGACGGTGGGGGTCTGACATATTGAGAGCCCACCTTCGCACTGGATGGCCTGCCACGTGATTGTGCGCTGCCGCATAAAACGGCTGCGCCGTCACGCGGCACGTAAAATATACTGCTCGCTTCGCTGCGCGCAATTTTACGTGGAGCCGCCGACGGGAATTGAACCCGTGACCTCCGCATTACCATTGCGGTGCTCTACCAACTGAGCTACAGCGGCAACAAATTGATTAATATATCTCGTACTTTCTTATTATGATAATGAACAGTGAGAACTCCGTAGCGGCTCTTGTGACGATACGTACCAATGGAACCCGACTTCGTTACAACCACTTTGCCAAACTGAGACTTGCTGATCCTAAGCCTTTTCGCCCAGAAGTCTAGAGCTTGCTGCGTATTCATATCAGAAAAAATCTGTAAACCAAATCGAAAATCTTTTGATTGTAATGTGAAAAATCTTTTCATAAATTCCAGAAATTTTTCTATGAGTGCAGGGTCGGTGTTTCCAAGTCGAACTGATGTCGGGCTTGCTTTCGTACCTTCGCCCCAGTACAAACCCAATCCAAATCCATAAAGCATATACTCCGCCTTGGTTTTCGGCAGAACATAGTGAAACGGGTCTCCATCGGGGTTGTGCCATTGATAGATGGCATTGCTGATCGTACGCCGAGGAATTGCGTGCTTCTGCATCCAGTACTGGACTTTGTGCAGAGAACAGCCGAGATCCTTTGCAATATTCTGCATCGATTTTCCATCACGCACATAGAGATTCTGCAACAGACGTTTTTCGAGCATTATGAGTAAAGTACAATACTAATATATCACTAGTATATCCAAAAGACCACTTATTATTCAACCGCAGAGTTTGCACCTCCTATCGCACCCGCCTACCATACCCTCATGCCGCTAGATATTGTCGACTTCCGGTTTCCGGAGCCGAAGGTGCACCGCTCCACCGCAGGACTTTTTCAACGCGTGCGCGGGCCGTTCTGGATGACATTCTTCGACGAGAAACTCCACACAATCTTCCGCAGAGGCGGGTGGATTGTGGATATCGGCGGAGGACTGCGGATCGATCCGAAGCGTGGAGACCGAGTGGAAGAGCACGCATCTAAGCAATTCAAGAAGTATCTTACTGATCCAAATGTTACGTACCGCGTGACCGACTATACCGATCAGTATCATCCCGATTTTGTTGAAGACATCCATGCGCTTTCATTTGCAGACAACTCCATCGATGCCGTGCTCTGCATTGCTGTGCTCGAACACGTATACGATCCGAAGAAAGCCTGCGAGGAGATCGTTCGCGTCCTTAAAAAAGGCGGTGAGGCGTTCCTCTACGTCCCCTTTGTCTACCGCTACCACGCAAACAGCACCAAGGATTACCGCGACTACTTCCGCTACTCGAAAGACGGCATCGGCTACCTTTTCCGGGAATGTTCAGACAGCACCGTCTGCCCCGTGCGAGGTCTTTTTGAAACACTTCTACGCTTTACGCCGCTCCACCGATTTGAACCGCTCGTCCTTGTATTGCGGCTTTTGGACTGGTCTACGGAGCGCATGCGCAGGATTTCTGAACGGCAGAGCTCCGGGTATTTCATCCATATCCGAAAATAAGCGATATTACGCCAAAAATTCTTGACGCGTCCGTACCGCCATCAGTAAGCTTCCTCGGCTTGATTCCCCTATACCCGAGCATCAGCGAGTGGTTTAGGGTTTACCCATGAATCCCATGCCTACTCTTGATGACGTCGAAATCACCGAAGACGTGCGTATCTATGAATTCTGCGTCCTCTACCCCAGCAACCTCTCCCAGAAGGACGAGGCGGCTTTGGTCAAAGCCGTGGAATCGATCATCGAAGAGCAGGGCGGCAAGCAGGTGAGTAAGGATGTATGGGGAAAGCGCGGACTCGCCTATTCTATCAAGGGAAACACTGAAGGAAACTTTATTGTGTATCACTATGAACTCGATCCGAGCAAATTAAGAGAAATCGATGAGTCTCTGCGTATTACGCCCAATGTATTGCGTCATATCGTCGTAAAACCGCCGAAGGGATACGCAATTGTGAAATTCTCCAAGCAATACGTGGATTGGCTCGAAAGCCGCGAACACGAAGAAGATCGTCGCAAACGCGAGAAGGAACAGCATCTGCAGGATCGCGTCGCTGCCAAGGCAAAACGTCAAGCAGCCCGTGTCACCAAGCAGAAAGATGATGCAGTGCCCGAGGTGAAACCTGTAGCCGATAAAAAGAAAATCAGCGAAGAGCTGGAGAAGCTGATTTCCGCTGACGATCTTGATTTGTAGTCCTCTCTCTCACCCCTTCATCAGATGGCGCAAAAACCACAACGCCGGCAAGACCCTCGCACTAAAAAGTGCTCATTCTGCGACAAAGAAGTTGCGTACATCGACTGGAAAGATTATCCAACGATGAAGCCGTTTGTCGATTACTTCGGCAATATCATCAATCGTTACTACTCAGGCACCTGTCTTCGCCATCAGAAGATGCTCAAAACATCCGTCGACCGCGCGCGGTTTATGGGAATGATGGCATACCGCAAGTAGTGGATAGTGGAGAAAGAATAATGGATAGTGGATAGTGGAAAGCATCGAACTTGTTTTATTTTTTTGTTATCCTCTATCCGTTATCCTCTATCCGTTATTCTCTATCCGTTATCCTCTATCCGTTATTCTCTATCCGTTATCCTCTATCCACTATCCGTTATCCTTTTCTATGTCCGGACACAGCAAATGGGCCAACATCAAGCATAAGAAAGGCGCTGCGGATGCCGCGCGCGGCAAGATATTCACGAAGCACGCAAAACTGATCGAAATCGCCGCACGCGAGGGAGGAGGTGGTGATTCCGATATGAATCCGCGGCTGGCGGCCGCGATCGTCGAGCCCGGCGGCTTCCTGCTCGCCGCCTCGT
>CAYGDT010000084.1:1496-1799 GCA_964348745.1 uncultured Candidatus Peribacteria bacterium | reverse complement strand
GAATATCAACATCGATCGCGCGGTCAAAAAAGGTTCCGGTGAATTGAAAGGTGAAGTGACGGCGGAAGTGATCTACGAAGCATACGCGCCGGGCGGCGCTGCGTGCATTATCGAATGCCTGACAGACAATAAAAACCGCACGCTCAACAATGTACGATCAATCATCGAGAGGCACGGAGGCAAGTGGGCTGTGTCCGGTGCGGTGATGTTTCTCTTTACGAAAAAAGGTGTGATTACTGCGCAAGGAAGTATCGATGATGCGTTGGAACTGGAGCTGATCGATGCCGGAGCGGAAGATATCGA
>CAYGDT010000084.1:0-1486 GCA_964348745.1 uncultured Candidatus Peribacteria bacterium | reverse complement strand
GAGGTGCTGCCGGACTCGCGAATGGACGCGGCGGTCACGACCGAGATGGGCAGCTGGACGGAAGCGCGTGATCTCTTGAAGGGCAAAGGACTGGAATTGCAGGAATCGGGTTTGAAATACATCGCACTGCAAGACGTCGTCATCAGCGACGCTCAATCGGCAAAAAAACTGATGGAGTTTGTCGAAGCGATCGAAGAGGACGAAGACGTTTCGCAGGTGCACACCAATGCGGAGATTAGTGATGAAGTGGTGGGGTTGATAGGTTGATAGGTTGCTAAGGAAATGAACGTAGCAACATAGCAACATTTTCTATTCCACAACAATCCTCACCGCATCTTCTGAAATATTGTCCGCCGTATCGGTCGCAATAGCTTTCAGCGTGTACGAACCGGCGCGTTCCCCGATGGTATACGTCATTTCGTAGGGGGCTTTGGGCTTCGTCGTGAGTAGCACATCGTCGAGGTAGAACTGAACGTATTTAAGCCCGCCCTGCGAATCGAGCGCCTCGACTGCAACATGCAGATCATCGCCTTGCTTGAAAACTGTGCCGTCCTGAGGAAGGGTGATTTGGATCTGCGGCGCTCCTGTGTCTTGTATGAACGTAAACTGCGCGCTCGCCGTCGCGGTATTGAAGTACGCATCGGTAAGCGTAACCGTGAGGACATGGTTGCCGGAACTCTCGAGCGAGCGAGGCATCCGAAGCGGCTGTGTGAACGGAGCTACGTCAACCTTGGCAATATTCACTCCGTCCACGGCATACAGAACTGAAGACACTTTTGCTCTGGACTCCACTCTGATACGAGGCTCAAAGATCGGATACGTCACCGTACCGTTTGCTTCGGGCATCAAAATATCAATCGAAGGTTTGTCCATGCGACCGGGTGTGAGCGAAAGCGAGCACTTGCCTGTCGGAGCAACCGGCAGCGGAAGCAACGAACCGGAATGATCGGGCGCCGCATTCCAGAGTACCATTTGCTGCGTTACCCACGCCTGCACGCCTGCTTCCCATTGCGGCCAACGGTCTGGCATCAGACTGTGTGCGATCAGAAAACTGCCGGATTCCAGCGCATCGGAAGGACACTCATCGGATGCAAGCAGATGCGTCACCTTATCGACCATAAGCTCCGCACAGGCAGGATCGGGCAGCGTGGGCGCGTTCTCAACAAGGAAGATATCCGGCTTGCGATGCGAAACAGGCGTGCATGGCTGCGGCAGTTGACCGGAGAGTGTGGAAATCTGCGGCGTAATAATCCCATCGGGCTTTCGGAATGCGGTAACAGGATTCGGGAGTAGTCGATGCGCCGAGACCATGAAATCACGCCAGATGGGGCTTGAAGTATTCAGACCATCCGCCTTATCAAACATCGCAGAGGAATCGGCATTCCCCACCCAAACTCCTGTCACAAGATTCGGCGTGTATCCGAGTATCCATGCGTTGTCGGGTTTGCGCAGGACGCACGTACGGTTCGGTTCTTCTCCTTTCCAT
>CAYGDT010000083.1:0-4867 GCA_964348745.1 uncultured Candidatus Peribacteria bacterium | reverse complement strand
TCACCGATCACCGATCACCAATCACCAATCACCAATCACCAATCACTCACTTACGCTTTCCATGCATTGTCTCTGTATGGTTCTCCAGTCAAACGGGAACTTGTACGTTTCATTCGCGCGGACGATCGCGGCAAAGCAATGCCAGACTTCCGCTTCGGTATACAGAAAGGCGTTCCCCGATTCCTGCACGGGGTTATAGTCTTGGAGCGAGGCACTCTTCGGGGCGATCGGTACGACTCCGTAGCTGAGCACTTGTGCCAGCTGCGGCAGGTCGGACGGATCGGAGAAAAACAGCGCGCAGTCTGCGGCGGCAAACATCTTGCGGATGGCGACCTCTTCGTTGGGGATGATCGCAATTTTATGCGGGTGCATTCCGGCGAGTTTCGTAAACAGCGTTCCGTAGGTGCTCGAACCCTTTCCGAGAATCAGCAGCTCGATGTCCAGTTTCATCAGTCCGGGGAGCACGTCAGTGAGCAGCTTTCCACCCAGTGCATCGCTCATGCCGGCAGGCAGGCACATCACCGGTCTGCGTGCTTCGGCAGGCCAGCCAAGTTCTTCCTGGAGACAGATCTTGTTTCTCCCTTTCTTTTCCAAGGAACTTGCCGTGTAGCGCTGGGCGATTTTTTGGTCGGTTGCGGGTGTCATAGTTGTATCTTTGTTTCCTCTCATTATAGCCGAATCTTCCTGTTTTCGGTAGAGAGCTTCTCTTGCAAAAACAGGGGAATATTGGGTGGAATTATTGAGGGTTCCTGACGGGTATTTCATGGTACGCTACGCCTGTGAATCACCTCGTTATCATAGATGGGCATCACCTTATGTACCGCGCGTACTGGGCTATTCCGCGCACCATGAAAACGCGCGCGGGTGAGCAGAGCAATACGTCGTTTGGGGTGGCTTCCATGCTTCTCAATATTCTTACAACCGAACAGCCTGATGCCTTACTTTTTTGTTTTGATGCCGGTGAGGAGACGTTCCGACACGCGGAGAACGCTACCTATAAAGAGGGGAGGGCTGAAACCCCGGATGATTTCTATAGTCAGATTCCACGCGTGATGGAACTTATGAGCGCATTCAGTGCTCCGAGCGTCAGCGATACGAAGTACGAGGCAGACGATTTCCTCTGCACGTATGCACGCTCATGGGCAGCACTCGGTGACGACCATCGTGTGACGATCGTGACCGGCGATCGCGATGCGTTCCAGTTGGCGACTGAGCGTATCCGCGTTGCCATACCGCATAAGGGATACCAGCAAGCGGAGTATCTCGGGCCGCAGGAGATCGAGGCAAAGTATGGCATCCGTCCCGATCAGGTTGCTTCGTATAAGGGACTCTGTGGGGACAGCTCCGATAACTTGAAAGGTGTTCATGGTATCGGACCCAAGACTGCTGCAACTCTTCTGCAGCAGTACAATTCGCTCTCAGGAATCTACGAGCACCTCGAAGACATCTCGCCGACTGTCCGGAGCAAACTCGCAGCGGACAGAGAGCAAGCATTCTTCTGCGAGCGCATGGCGGAACTGATTTGCGATATACCGCTTCCGGTTTCTCTTGAGGGTTTGCACTACAGTGATATCGATCCTGCGCCGCTCCTCCACTTCTTTTCGGAACTCGAATTTACGTTACTGGCAAAGCGATTTCAAAAGTTTCTGCAGTCTTCGTACGGTGCAGAGCACTTTAATACAGAGCACGTCGCACTGCATGCCGCACCATCGCGCGGTGCTGAAAAAAGTGAAGGTCAGTTGTCATTGTTCGATTAGTGCTGCATACAAAAGATACTCATGCGAAATATTGCATATATTTATGCGATATAAAGCATTTGTTTAACCCTTCATATCGCAAAGAAATGTGATCACCTTTTTTATGCGAATTGAGGGGGTCTGTTCATCTTTCGTATTCAAGAGCCACTTGCGTCGCAAGAACAAGCGATCGTAGACTTCCATCGTTTTGTTGCCGGACGCATCCGTCATGTGCAACACCTTCTGATTGACCCCAATTTTTTATGCCTAAAGAGAGAGTTATAGCGAGCCTTGATATCGGGAGCTGTAAAATTCGCACTGTCGTTGCCGTTGCCGATGTTCTCAGTGATCGTGGTTCCCCGAATATTATCGGCGTAGGACTCTCTCCTTCGCTCGGTATGCGCAAGGGACATGTGATCGATGTGGAAGAGCTTATCCATAATATCATCTCCTCTCTTGAAGACGCGGAGCGCATGGCAGGCGTTCCTATCAACCATGTTTTTGTGAGCATGTCCGGTTCGCACATCGAAGCATTCGACAGTCGTGGCGTGATCGCCATCTCCGGTTCGGAGATAACGCTCGACGACGTCGCACGCGTGCTGGACGCCGCGCAGGCCGTTTCGATTCCTGCAAACCGAAGAATTCTTCACATCGAACCCAAGGCATACTCCGTCGATGAACAACGAGGCATTAAAAATCCCGTTGGCATGACCGGTATCCGATTGGAAGTGGATGCGCATATCATTACCGGGCACATCCAGCATGTGAAGAATATAGAGAAGTGCGTCGACCAGGCCGGTGTGGATATTGATGATATCGTTCCATCGACGATTGCGGCGAGCGAAGCGGTGCTGACTAAGCGGCAGAAGGAACTCGGCGTGGCACTGATCGATATCGGTGCGGGCTGCGTCAGTCTCGCCGTCTTTGAAGAGGGAACGATTCTCCACACGGTGTGTATTCCACTTGGAGGCGAAAGTGTCACCAACGATATTGCCATCGGACTTCGCACATCTGTCGATACCGCGGAAAAAATCAAGATTGAATTCGGTTCCGTGTTGCCGCAAGAAATTCCAGAGCGTGAAATGATCGATCTTTCTACGGTGTCCAAGGTGGATACGCAAACAGTTTCGAAGCGTTACATGGCCGAGATCATGCAAGCTCGATACTACGAAATTTTCTCTCTGGTGAACGAAGAACTCAAGAAGATCGGTCGTGCAGGCATGTTGCCGGCCGGCGCATTGCTTACGGGTGCCGCGGTGAAGGCGCCAGGCGTGCTGGATCTCGCGCGCGACGTTCTGGGACTTCCTGTTCAGATGGGATTCCCCGTCGATGTCGGCGGCGTGATCGAGAAAGTGGATGACCCTGCGTATGCGACCGCTCTTGGAGCCTTGGTATGGGGTATGCGTGAGGGGGAGACGCGAAACGTCGGTGGCATTCAGATGAAGCGCGTCGTAAACCAGGCGAGTTCTTGGCTTCGCAGCTTGCTTCCGTAACGCACTTTTCCACCCTTTGTCTTTTTCCATTCTCTCTCATGTCCGATACTCTCCGCTCTCTCTTCTCCGGCTCCAAGGGCTCCGGATCGTCGCAAGGGGATGACGGTTCGACCACCGGTACCAGCGCAAGCTCCCGCGAAGTTCGTCCCGACGTTTCTCCCGGTGCAGATATCCGCGTGCTTGGCACGGGCGGTGGCGGCAGCAATGCCATTAAACGCATGATGGACGCCAAAATTCAGGGCGTCGAATTCATCGCCGTCAATACCGATGTACAGGCGCTCTACCACAATCCCGCGCAGCGCAAACTGACGATCGGTCGCGGCGTTACGCGCGGTCTCGGCGCAGGTGCGAATCCGGAAATCGGCAAAAAGGCCGCCGAGGAAAGCATGGAAGAAATCAAGAAAGCGTTGGAAGGAGCGGACATGCTCTTTATTACCGCGGGTCTCGGAGGCGGCACCGGCTCCGGCAGCGCGCCGGTCATTGCAGAAGTCGCTCGCAGTATGGGCATTCTGACTGTCGGCGTTGTTACCAAGCCGTTTAGCTTTGAAGGTATGCGGCGCAAGAAGCATGCCGAAGAAGCTCTGAGCAATCTCCGCAGCAAAGTCGATACATTGATTACCATTCCAAACGACAAAATTTTGTCGCTCATTGATAAAACTACTCCACTCACCGAAGCGTTCGAAGTCGTCGATGAAGTGCTCCAGCATGCCATTGAAGGCATATCAAGCCTGATTACGGTGCATGGTCTTGTGAACGTGGACTTTGCCGACGTCAAATCGATCATGCAGGATGCCGGTACCGCCCTGATGGGTATCGGATACGGAACCGGTGACAGTCGTGCAGCCGAGGCGGCGCGTGCAGCCGTCGACAGCCCGCTGCTTGAGCTTTCCATCTCCGGAGCCAAGGGAATTCTCTTCAATATTACGGGTGGTAACGACCTCTCGATGTACGAGGTCGACGAAGCTGCACGTATTATCACCGAGGCTGCCGATCCCGATGCAAACATTATCTTCGGTGCGGTGATCGACGAGAACTGCACAGGAGAGGTGAAATGCACGGTGATCGCTGCAGGGTTTGACGAGCAGGAACTCGCTTCCTACAAAACGATCGGTGCACGTCCGGGTGTTACGGCTCCACGCCAAGCAGAGAAGAGTCTTACTAAAAAGACATTCGGGGTTCAAGAATCGCAGGGCAGAGGGAGCGCAGAGCGTTCTTCCTCCTATGAGGATCGCAGTTCTTCGCTCATGGAGGCTAAGTCGACTAAATTGGACCTGAACGAAGAGGAGTTGGAGGTTCCGGCGTTCATGCGCAAACCGATTTCTCGGTAATAGTGGTATTCGAAGGAAAAGAGCATCCGGTGGGGGTGCTCTTTTTGAGGATGCATCTTCTCAGCCTGTACTCCCAAACCCCCCGCGACTTTCGGCGCCGTGGTGCTCCACTTCCTCCCACTGGGCGGTTTCCACTTTGACAAATATTCCCTGCGCGATGCGTTCGCCGCGTTCTACGGTAACGGGGGCATCGCTGATATTTTGCACCTGCACGAGGATTTCGTCTTTTTCGCCATGATAGTCTTGGTCGATGACTCCGATGCTGTGGGGGCACACTAGCGCCTTTTTGCGCGGCAGCGACGAACGCGGA
>CAYGDT010000082.1:0-4990 GCA_964348745.1 uncultured Candidatus Peribacteria bacterium | reverse complement strand
GGCTCGCGATCACGTGGCGCCGCCACAAATTTCATGGAATTGTTGTTTCCAAGCGAGAAGCGATTTTACGTGTCGCGTGGCGAGCTAAGCGAGCTTTACGCGACTATTCGCAGCCGCTTTACGTCCCTGCGCGCGATCACGTGGCGCTGCCATTCCTATCGAAGTACAACAACATAAAACTTTTCCACATCTCCTCCTAACCTGATAACATCCGTTTATGCGCAAACATGTCTTCACAATGATTATCGGATTGGTTGCCGGACTTACTGGCGGTGTCTTGGCTATCGCATTTCTTGAGCCAAACCTTCAGAGCGATGCGTCGTTGATTCGAGACTTTTATCGTACAGAGAACGCTGTGCATGTCAGCCCTCATTCTCTCCGGAAAAAAATGAGTGAGACCGCGCAAGATTTTATTCTTGTGGATTTACGGAGCCCTCAAGAATATGAGCAAGAGCATATTGCAGGTGCTGTCAGTATCCCTGCTTACTCAGATCCTGACCATTCCGCCTACGATGAGGTTGATCGTATCGTCTCCTCGTTCCGAGCACTCCCGCCGAATAAGAAGATTATCGTTTACTGTTATTCCATGCCTTGCATGACAGGTCGAAAAATCGGTCTGATGCTCACGGAGAACGGCATCTACGTCCAGCACCTTGGCATCGGCTGGAACGAATGGCGGTATTTCTGGAATCTCTGGAACCACGAAGGAGAATGGGACAACACCAATGTTGAGGATTATGTGGTACGTGGCACACAACCGGGATCTTTCAAGGGAACGCCCGTTATCGCACCGTGTACAGATGGGCAATTTGGATGCTAATTTGGTGACTTTCGATAGTGTAACGGCATCAGGTAAGTGCTCTCGCACCCATGAGAATCACTAAAATTCCAATGGTGTTCATCGTGAAGCAGAGCACACTGAACTTCTTGCTATCAATATTTGTTGCACCGCTGATGAGCGTCACACCGATTTCATCCGGCAAGGGTGAAGCGATAGCGATACCGACGATTGACCAGAGGAGATAGAGGCGCACACGCTCTGAGAGACCTTCATGAAAGACGAATGCCCTAATGTGCTGAAAAAGAGCAGTGGCCTTCAACTTGTGCAGCTCGTCGTACATCGAGAAGCGTACGAACTCGAAGATACTGATGTCTGCAAGGAACGCCCCGACTCCTCCGATCAAAGCTGCGGGGATGGGGTGCGTCCTCCCTGCCATCTCAACGAAAATGCCGAAAGCGAAGGGTGACGTGAAACCAAAACTGAACAATAATCCTGCCAGGAAGCAAAACAGATATTCGTTGCCGTTGATGCCCTGTACGAGGAGTGCAAACGCTCCCTGTTGGAACAGGAAATAAGCGAGCACGCACGAGAGTAGAAGGCAGAGGAGCTTTGGATATTCTAAAAAGTGTCTGACTGTGTATTTCACACATATATTATACCATATTTAATAACAATCAGCTACCCTGTCCTTCTCCATAAGCGTTGAGGTATTTTAAGGTAATTCAGCTATCCAGAGCCCAAAATCCACAATAGGTAAAAAACAATAACTTAAAGAATGCGCAAGGGTTGCATGCAATACAAAAAACACATTTTCTGGTAAAATAAATGGAAGAACAAAAATATAGAAAATGGCTACACAAAAACAAAATCTTCGAAACATTTCTTCCGCGCTCGTTCTCGGAATCCTCTTGAATATCTTGCTTCCCGATTTCGCTTTCGCTGCAAGCAGCTGGTCACCGACATTGCTTGTCAATACAGAAGCATTTCAGGTAATCGATGATACAAACAGTACTGCCGATGTCTACATTCAATTCGGCGGGACGCTTGATAAAAACCTCACGTATGAGCGCACTCCCGGGCAATTTAAGTTCGACGATAACTTGGAGATCGTCGGCACAGCTTCCGGATTGCATCTGCACGCTCAAGACTTGCTCACATCGAGTGGAGGTTTGATCGTCAGGCGCACTTCCCGATTTCAGTCGGGTATCTTGATCCGCATGTCCGCACCCATCCTTACCCTCCGTAATAGTACAACTTCCCAGCAGTGGGAGATGAAGGGTGGTAGTACTGCAACGGCATCTTTTAGTATCTACGATGCCACGACCAGAAAGAGCCGATTCATTATCGACTCCGATGGGAATACTACTATCGGAACCGGTGTTACCGCTTTAAACAGCCGCCTCTATGTATGGGGAGGTCCTACCGGTGCGAACATAGATGTGCGTGGTGATTCTTCTATTGCAGGCGGCGATCAAGCGATGATCGAGCTCGAAGGCAACGATTATGATGCCACTGGTAATTCTGTTCGTTTGCAGTATTACGGTTCCCAAGGTCTTGGAACCACTATGGGATTTACTAATAATAAGTTAGGTGTACTCGGATGGGTTGGCGCGAACACGGCACTCATTGATGTCCAAGATAGAATACCTCTCATCTTCGGCACGAATGACAGAGAGCGTATGAGACTGACAGAAACTGGCTCTCTTGCCATTGGCACTACTACACCCGGACTCTCCAAACTAGCCGTCTCCGGTGCAACCATCATGGGATTCCAAATAGGCTCTGCAGCTGCCGACGCAGGACTTGCTCTCGAAGTTCTCGGTACTGCCTCCGGTCGCATTCTTCGCGCTCAAGACACTCTTTCTTCTTCAGGTAATCTTATTCTGAAGAAACTTTCCGGCACCTCCACCGGTAATATTCTTATCGTCGACACCGCAGGTCTTGTGTATGACGCGACCAACAAGCGCGTGGGTATCGGCACGACGAGTCCGACCGTAAAACTATCAGTGAATAGTCGAATACTTGCACCCTCAAGTCCGGATTTAGCCAATTCTATTGTTATTGGTACACTTACTGCAAATGCGACCAATAAATATCTCGGACAACTGGGTTTCCTTTCTGCTGATCAGGATTTTCCCGCTCCTAAGATGGTTGCGTATATCCAAGGAGAAGCCGCAGAAGCGTATACATCTGATACTGACGTTGCTTCTCGGATGCGATTTTTCACAGGAAATGTGAATGGTACAAATCCTTCAGAAAGAATGGTTATAGACGAAGCTGGCAATGTCGGTATCGGCACTACTTCACCTAAAACCAAGCTCGATGTTGTCGGCACGCTCTCTGGTTCTGCGCTTACGATGAGTAATCCTACAGGTACGAATTACTTTTTGGGGAACGTGGGCATTGGAGCGACCACTTCTTCAGAGAAACTGGAAGTTGCGGGTACAGTGTCTGGTGCTGTAATCCGTGCGCAATTCAGCCTTAGTTCCTCCGGCGTTTTAGCTATAGACGGCGATGGTATCTTCAATGCGAATGTCGGCATTGGCACGAGTAGTCCCGGCCAACGGCTTGATATAAGAACTGATGTTGGCACTCCTCAAATGCAACTTTCAACCAATATAGCTTCGATCTTATCTGGAAGTGGGACGAATAAAATTGCATTTGCTGCATTTGATAATAATGAGACTGCTAACCGTGTCATTGCCTCAATTCGTGTACTGGCAACTCAAACTCATACGGCGGCGAATGCCGGTTCGGAGATGCGTTTTCAAACTACCCCAAACTCAACCGAAACACCTGCTGATGTAATGACGCTATCACAAGCCGGCAACATCGGTATCGGTACAACGAGTCCATTGGCGCGTTTGGAGGTCGAAACATCGACTGCAACGAAGTCCGGTGCAGTGCTTGTCGATGTGAACGTGAACGGTACAGGTGTACTTATTGATTCGGTTGCAACAACCAGACCAGGACTTGCAATCACTATGGCAGCACACGACGGCAATGCTCCTCATATTCTCTTTGGATACAACAACTTCTTCGATGTAAATCTTTTCCGTTCGAAGGCAGATACGCTCTATACCGATGATAGCCTCTGGGTTGGCGAAACCGCATCCGGTGCGAGGGTGCATGCGCAAGATAGACTTACTTCGTCAGGAGTATTGGCAATAGATGGGAACGGAATCTTCAATGCGAATGTGGGGATTGGAGTGACAAGTCCTGCGTACAAGCTCGAGATTGCCGGTGACGTAAACACGACTGCCGGTGGCTACCGCGATGCGGGCAGCTGTGTTGCAGGTACCTGTGCTTCCGATAGAAATCTGAAGGAAAATATCAAACCAGTGAGCGGAGCATTGGATACTGTTTCCAAGTTGCAGCCTTCCATATTCAGTTTCATCGATAAGCATTTTGGAGACGGCATGCAGTACGGTCTTATCGCACAGGAAGTGGAGACGGTGCTGCCGGAGCTCGTTGAGCAAAGCCCCGATGGCTACAAGACGGTGAAGTACGGCCTTCAGCTGCAGATGCTTACGATGGCTGCCGTCAAAGAACTGAATACAAAAGTCGACAAGTTTGAAGGCCTGCAGTTCGGGGCGAATCTTGATGCGAAGCTTGTGGACTTTACCGTGCAGCTCAGTACCCTTTCTAGCCGGCTTGCAGCCGTGGAGGACAGGATTCCTGACGGTGCTCTGAACGGTTCTGTTCTCACTGTGCACGATGGGGGAGTGGATATTGTCGGAACCTATCATCTGATCGCCACTTCTGGTGGTGGACAAGGCATAGTGTCATTGCTGCGCGGCGGCAAACTCAATCAGGTGCTGGTGCTGCAGGCGGCTCCGAATGCACAGGTCACCGTTCGTAAGACTGCGCAACTACTGCTTACGGGAGGGGATTACGTGATGCGCAAACCTGATGATGTATTGGTACTGATGAAAGTCGGCGACGCTGCGTGGGTGGAGATCTCGCGCAGTAGTGGTACTACCGGTACCGGCTTTGGGAAGATATTCGGCGGGTTGCACGGAATGTTTGATCTGACGGATTCGCAGTAGCGTGCGGTTATGATCCCCCCAGGAGGGATAGGGAATGATGTAGTACAGCTAGCAGAACAGGATCCTTCTCCCTACGCAGGATCCCCTCCCGGTGGGAGGGGGTAGGGGGAGGGGATATGTTTCAGCTTGTAAAGGAATGAGGCTATCGCACAGCTTGAAC
>CAYGDT010000081.1:0-4996 GCA_964348745.1 uncultured Candidatus Peribacteria bacterium | reverse complement strand
TTGTTATATAATATAAGTCTAAATAAACACACAACACACATCTATGAATTGGTCTTATCATCATTACCTTCGCAGTATAGCAAGTCTCAGCACCGTGCTTGCAATTTTGATACTTGGTACTGAATATCAGACCACTACAATGGCATACAAGCCTGAGATGAATTCGACATGGAAGGCTTCTGTTGGAAGTTCTCAGGCGTTTAATCGCATTGAAGAAATGCACTATGACAAGATCCAGTATCGCATTGCTCAGCGACTCCAGAAGCGTCTGCGTTCACAGGGAAATCGCGCATCACCATCCATCGATGATCTCGCACTTGCAGTGCTGCGCAGACAGAGCCTTCTCACTCGACATACCGTCGTACACTTTGCTACGGCGGATAATCCCGATGAAGCTGCATGGTCGGTCTCCGCTCAGCGCTATCCTCTGTGGATCTCACCGATGATCTCGCTGACTGAGGCAGCATTCGTATTGAATCAGCCAGAGATCGCTCGAACGTTCGAGAGAGAAGACGTTTTGCATGTCGATCCTCCACACGATGCGATCTTGCGTTCGGTGCAGTGGAGTACGAATAGCAAGACTGCTTCGCGTGTGGAAATTGAAGGTATTGCAAAGCCGGGGTATCTTCCGGATTCAAATGCTATTGCTTCGGCAATCGTAGACGCACTGGATTCAGGAGAAACATCAACGACTGTTTCACTGCAGCAGCATCAGGGTAGCATTATCAATGTATCCGGTGAAGATCTTGGAGATCTACAGCACTGGGCGACTGGCAGGTCAAACTACAAAGGATCACCGACGGCGAGGAAGTACAACGTGCAATATGCACTGAATGATCACGTAAATAATACGATTGTTGCATCCGAACAAGTGTACTCTTTCAACTCGACGCTTGACGGTCCTGTCAATCAAGGCAACGGCTGGAGAATGGCTAAAGTCATCTTCAATGGTGGTGATCTTGAATTAGCTCCGGGTGGAGGAATCTGTCAGGCATCGACGACGTTGTTCCGCGCTGCCGTACTTGCTGGCCTTCCTATAATAGAGCGACGAGCACACAGCCTCTACGTTACCTACTACAAAGAGTACGGCGTCGGTATTGATGCGACGATCTTTCCCGGTTCACAAGATTTAACATTTCGAAACGACTCTGGAAAGCCACTGATCGTACAGGCATACAACATTGGTGATGATGCCTTTGTAAGTATTTATGGAAGCCCTGATGGTCGCACAGTATCGTTAGATGGTCCATACTTTGCATCAACTGCACCGGACGGTTACCTGTATAACGGGCGCACACTTTCATCGAGAGAGATTGTTTGGCAACAGAATGTCGTCTACCCCGACGGTACAGATCGGAGCTATCAAATCGGCTCACTCTACAAATCGCTCCCCGCATCGCTTGCTCGTGAATTTGAGCCGCAAACAACAGTACATGCGGCGGCACAAGTTGCCCGAGCCGGAGAAGATCAGTAGAATCCTCGCAATGATAATACAAAAGCTGCTCGTAGTAGCACTGCTTGCAGGGATGAACGCATCACTCTGTACCGGTGGCCTAATTTCTGTAACTGCTGCTGCTGCAGAATATCTTTCACATGAGTCAGCAGAGCACGAATGGCCAATGTCGTATGCATCAACCGGATACCTGACATGCAAGATGAATGGAAAAAAGAATGACGAAGTCGGTTCGTTCTCACGAAACGGATGCTCAAATCCAAAGGCATGCATCAGCAGGACTGTCGGCTCCCTACACGATCGAATCCTACCAATAGTTACCGGATTCATTCCGATCATCGTACAGCCATTTTATTCGCTTTACTCGCTGGAGACGATTAGACATACCGACACGATGCTTGCCCGTGCCGGGCCACTGTATGAGCAATCCGCAGTTGCGCACCATATACTAACAAAGAAGGAATGAGTTGCTCGCTTCGAGCATTTAGGTACTCTGTGTCCTATTGACGAAGACGGAAAATAATCTAGAATATTTATACTTTTTTCTCATTTATCACTATGTCTGATTCTCATACGAATCCTTGGTTTGGAATCTCTATGGCACTCATCGGAGTTATTGCTGGGTACGGAATCGCTCTAAGCAGCGGATCGGTGGGTTCCCCTTCACCGACAGCACAGGTTGCAAACGCGCCATCACCGGCTGCTGCTCCAACTCCGACTCCTGAACCTCAAACTGCTGACAATGTGAAGCCTGTAGATACGGAGCGTGATCATATTCGCGGCAATAGAAATGCAAAGATTGCCGTAATTGAATACGCCGACTACGAGTGTCCATTCTGCGCAAGAAACCACCCAACGATGGAACAGCTTGTTACAAATAACGATGATGTTATGTGGATCTACCGTCATTTCCCTTTGGCATTCCACCCAAGCGCAACGCCGACTGCTGAGGCATCGGAATGTGTGTGGGAGCAAGGTGGCGACGATGCATTCTGGAAGTTTAATGACACCGTATTTACAAGTGGCGCCAACGTCGCTAAAAACGAAGAATACGCAACGCAATCAGGTGTAGATGCTGCAAAATTTACAGAGTGTATGAGCAGTGGCAAATATACTCAATACGTTCAGGATGAAATGGCTGCTGGTAGTGCAGCCGGCATTAGCGGCACTCCGGGTGTTATCGTCCTCAATATTAAAACCGGAAAGACGCAAATCGTTTCCGGTGCACAACCGATTGCAAGCTTCCAGGCTGCAATTGATGCATTGAAGTAAATGTACATTCATGACGATGAGAACAAGGGCGGTAAAACGCCCTTTTTCTTTACGTTGTAATATTGGCATTTCTATTGCATTTTTCTGAGTTATATCGTTATACTGACGTGCCAATATGAGATTTAACTCCACAATCACCATCGCTGCTGGTCTTTTGCTCAGCGCATGCTCACTTGTTTCCGTTGACAACGGCACCACTGATGACGCAGGTTCGAGTGCATCATCACAGGAAGCATCTATTCGTGAGACAAACAACGTGACATATACGGGTGTTGTTCAGCCTGCGGGGATTAGCATTTACCAGCAAGGTAGTCACCGACTCGTCTTGGCCGGCGGTAAATTTATTCTTTTGGAAAGCGACGACGTTGATTTAAACGGATATGTTGGAGAAGAAGTCCAAGCCTTTGGTGCACTACGTCCGACGGTAGAAGCCGGAGGGATGATTATGCGCGTCGAGCGCGTCGAGCTTATGCAAGTATCCAGTATTTCATCGTCCTTAGAATCCACGAGCAGCAACGCTTCGTTTTCTTCCAGTGCCACGAGTTCACGGAGTGTGATGCAAGAGGAATCCTCTGCCTCCATACAGTCATCGTCGCAAGCTACTACGAGTTCTGCTGAATCGATTGCGTCTGAGTTTTCTTCCTTTAGTAAGCAAAGCTCTGCAGCTGACACATCTTCATCCCAAGAGTCCTCATCGAGAGACGCTGCATATACAGAGCGTGTAGACGTCATGTCGCGGCAAGAATACGAAGAAGCAAGTTGGACTCAGCAATATTGCACTTCTCATATCGGTTTTTGCATTCCTGTGCACCGAAATTGGTGGTTTAAGTCCTTTGGTGCGACGAGTTCGACACTTTGGCATGTAGAGTTCTCCTCTGAACCGATTGATAGCATCGGGCAGGGACCTATTGTATTGCAGCTCTTGGCGGGGAGTGCTGGTGATGCCAGCGGTACAGTTGATGTCAGCGGATCTACGGCTGTTGCTTACAAGGAGTGGACATTTGGAAGGCACTTTCGGATTGCCGGTGATGCGAGCCTATCCGGACCGATCCGCTATTTGATGGAGCACATCACGGAGTACGTTGAGTAAAGTAAGTTGTAAGGTACTGTCGTTGAACGTCATGCGTGATATAATCTGCGCATGACAACGTTTCAGTATACGGCGAAGGATGAACGCGGATTAACAAAAACCGGTACCGTTGACGCCGATTCCATCGATAGCGCACGTCAGGTGATCGCTTCCAAAGGTTATATCGCTTCTGAGGTGTTCGAAGCGATTCCCATTTCATTGTATTCTCAGTCGAATGACATGGACTGGTCGCTGGGACCGAAAATAGCAAATCCAGTTGCACCAACAGAATCTGCTCCTTCAGTAGCCGTAGAAACTGCACCAAGAACGTACTTTCCACTGCTTGAAACACTTCGTCTCTACGCCGGCTGGCTTCTTGCGTGGTACTGCATGGTATACGCAATCGGGTCATATCAGTACACGCGAGAGCTTCCATTCACCCTACCTTACGCAGAAAGCCTTTTCCTTTCGCCACTTGTTCTTAGTTTTACCTTCGCTGCGTACTTGTTTCTACTCTTGACTGGTATGTATAAATGGTCAGGCAGAAAACGGTCTGCGGGTTTCGTGCTCTTGCTTGCAGGCATCGCATTATTTTTGTTGTACAGGATGAATGTTGGATAGGTATACCTGTGTCATCCTACAGCCCCAACTGTTTTCTTATTTCGTCCGCTTGGCTCTGCTCTTCCTGGCGTGCACCCTGTTGAACAGTCAGTGACTGTAAATCTCTCCAATCATCACTGTGTTTCTGTTCCAGTTTCTGGAGTTGGAGGAGATGCTTCGGTGAGAGCTCAGAAAACTTGCGTTTTTCTTCTTCAAGAATTTTCTGCAGCTCATCGAGTTGGAATTGCGAAAGCTTCGGGATCGCTTGGATAATGCGCCACTTCTCGTCACGCGTGAGCGAGATGCTGCCGCGCAGCAGCGTGAGGAATTTCTGTTCGTCAAAGTTCGTTTCCGGGTGTTGAGGAACAACGATACTTTCATTTGTGAGAGCAACGCCTACGCTACCAAATCGGTAATTACCGACTTCCTTGAGAATTCGAATATCTTCATCATCGTATCCCTGCGCCTTTAACTGATCATCCGGCGGGAGAGGACCCGGAGGCGGAGGAGGAGGACCCTGATCCTGTGGCTGTGCACCGCCTGGAGGGGGTGGAGGCGGAGGTGGCGGTGGAGTCGCAAATACCTGCGTAGGATCGATTCCA
>CAYGDT010000080.1:0-5016 GCA_964348745.1 uncultured Candidatus Peribacteria bacterium | reverse complement strand
GTCCGAATATACGCTCGCAGAAGAGCCCATCGGGTTCTGCCCGCTGCGTGCGGTAGTTGACGGTCTCGGCCTTCGTGACCTCTCCGCGGGACCAGCTGAGCATGTCCTCAGGACTGGCGATGGAGAGTGCGACTGCGTCGAACGAGTCGGTAGCTGCGGATTTCTTGGTGTGGCTGATGGGACCGGGCATGGGAGAATGGAGAATGGATAATGGAGAGTGGATAATTGAGAATTGAGAATTGTGAATTGCGAATGAAAATGAACGCGCAGAAGACCGCCGCGATATCCGGTCCGGTCGTCTATACCAGTGGATCCGCGTCGGTGATTTACGATAAAATACATGAATAACTCATCATGAAGCAAGCACATTTTCCGGATTTCCCGAGAACCTTGCTACGCTGTCTGCGGAGGAGGAGGAGGAGGAGATGATGATTGGTGATTCGTGATCATGAAAAAGTTATCGGGGATCGGTGATCAGAAAGCCGATTTCTGATTCCCGATCACTAATCCCGGATCCCCGATACACCCGAATTGATCATCACCTTTGCGCGCAGGAGAAGATCAACCCCGCTTTGGACCAGAGTAAACCGGTGCTTGGCATCCTCGACCATATGCATCACACCATCGGTCGCCGATGTACCTAACGTCATGACATTTTGAATTTGCTTCACTGCGGCACTCAACGATCCGGAAGCCGATGATCCAATAGATCCCAAAGGATTGAGTGGGTCTCCGTCGGAAGATATTGAAGTGCATCCTATCAAAAACATCAGCAGAATGAAGAAACCGACCATCATACTATTTCCCATACTCCTCAAATAATTTTGCAAACGATCCGCCCGACTTCTCGAGTGCCGTCGTTAACATTCCCATTTCCTCTTTGCTGATTTGCAACGTCGAAGATGCATTGGCGATTTCGTCGCCCTGTTCGCTCATCTGCTTGATATGCTCCACGCCTTGGAGTGATGCATGCAAAACAATGAACGCGCTGCACGAATCGCACTTCAGTTGAAGAAGCATCGCATCGTCGGCAACGACGCGCACCGAAGAAAAATCAATCAAAACGTTTTTCCCGCACTGCGGACACCGCATTTGCTGCTTGATACGATCGAGAATCTGCTGCAAGGTGTGGGGGTCAAGTTCCATGCGTGCTCAGTATAGCACGAATAGGTGGAAAAGTAGATCAATTTTTGTGGTATTGTGTCGTCCATGAAAAGCACTTGGATGACAACACATGCAGCAGCAGCCGGCGTCGGCATGGTCGCCATAGTGATCCTCACCATAGCGTCCGTCTCCTCCCCTTCGCTTGCTTCACGCTTGCAACGAAGCGTGGTGGATATCGGTATTGAACACCAAAAACCTCTCACTCTTTCGATGGAGGTTGGTGTGCAGCACACCGGTGCCAACGTGGAATTTTTTTCAGAGTCCGATGAAACCATATTGATTTCGGTACCAAGCAACTGGGTTCGCCGCGAGGTGAAAAACGCACCCATCGATACTGTTTCGGCGGAACCACCCTCGCTCGGGTTCACTCGCTGGACACTCCCTCCGCGCGCCGGCATCTCGTTTCGCCTCTCCGAAGCACCGGAATCACTGATTTTGCACAATCCGACCGAAGTGCAGATGATGCTGAATCTCGCCCGGGTGGATCTGCCAACCAATACCGTCAATAAAGATGTGATCTTGATTCAGGGGAATACGCAGAGGTTGTGGTAGGGCGAGTTCTTAGTTATTAGTTCTTAGTTCTTAGTTCCTAGTTGTGAGTTCTTAGTTGTTAGTTAAACTAGGAACTAAGAACTCAATCCCTTGTGCTTCTCATTCCCATCACAACACCGATCCTGAACGCAGGTGACGATCTCGCGACTATTTTGAGCGAGAATAGCGAGATCCGCGCAGGCGATATTATCGTGATCTCCTCCAAAGCGATCGCAACCGTCGAAGGAGCTGCGATCGAGCTTGGTACGCTGTCGATTTCTCCGCAAGCTATAGACCTTTCGCGTCGGTTTTCAAAGACTCCGGCATTGTATCAAGCCGTGCTGGATGAAACTGCTCGCATGCACGGTACGGTGATTCCTGCGGTCAACGGGTTTGTGCTGACGCAGCTGAAACCCGATGGCATGACCGACGGGACGCTGCTCGTGCCGAACGCAGGCATCGATCAAAGCAATGTCGACGAAGGCTACGCAATCGGCTGGCCGAAAGATCCTGTGAGTTCCGTGAAGAGATTACGGAATGAAGTCAGCTTGCTGATGAAAGATAGGTACGAAAAGTCGGGAACGTTGGAAAGGTTGGATACACGCCCGACTTCTCCGACCTTACCGTCCTTACCGACTTTCCAAACCTTCCCCATCGGCGTCATCATCTCCGACTCCGGCCTTGCGCCGAGGCGCAGAGGTGTCACGGCATTCGCACTCTGCTGCGCGGGGTTTAACCCGATCGTCAGTCTTGTGGATACACGCGATTTATTCGGCAAAGCGTTGCTTGCAACCGAGGAAGCGCTGGCAGATCAGCTGGCTACAGCTGCAAATACCGTCATGGGAAACAGCGCGCAGTCGACTCCTGCAGCGGTGATCCGCGAGCACGGTATTGCAATGAGTGATTTCTGCGGATGGGTGCCGGGTATCGAGAGAGAGAAAGATCTGTATCATGGGGTTATTTGAGAGGATGCAAAGGATGCAGAAGAGTCAAAGGATGCAGAAGATGCAATCTCCATGTTACGATATCATCATGAAACTCCTTCTTTTGTCATCCTCTCGCGGCACGACGTTGCAGGCCGTACTGGACGCGTTAAAGGACGGGTCGCTGACCATGGAATGCCTCGGGCTTATCGCAGATCGCGAGGATAGAGGGTGTGTAGGCAAAGCGCGCGAAGCCGGAATCCCCGTGCGTATCGTTACGAAAGAAAAGAGGGAAGATCGAGAGGAGTATGACCGGAGACTGCATCAGGCGATCCTGGATATGGGAGGCACGCCGCCAGCCGAGTACTCGAGTACTCGAGTACTCGAAACTTCGACTATCATCGCAGCGTTGGGCTGGATGTTCATCCTCTCACCGTGGTTCGTGCAGATGTGGCATAAGAGGATTGTGAATGTACATCCTGCCTTGCTCCCGAAGCATCCGGGCGGACACGCGATAGAAGAAACACTCGCCGCAGGAGATACGGAGTCTGGTATGACGATCCATTACATCGATGAAGGCGTTGATACGGGGGAAATACTTGTACAAAAAAAGTGTTCAATAGGTCCTGCGGAAACTGAGGAGTCCCTCAAGGAGAAAATCCAAACACTCGAAAAGGAGTGGTATCCGAAGGTATTGCAGATGATTGAAGATGGCGAAATTTCACTCATGTAGCACCTTAAAAAAACCCGCCTTTGGTAGGGCGGGGGTTTAACACCTTTTTGGTGCGTCATCGGATCGTCACCCGTGCATTTATTGTACTGCTCAAGCGTTTCACTTGTCAAAATGTGCTACCGTACTGCAACATGCCCACCCCGAGTTACCAGATCCGCTGCACGCGCAATGAGCGAATCGCAAAAGGGAACAACGTTCTCTATTGCTATTACGACAAGCCGATATCTTTCCTTGTCTCATTTTGAACAGACGGCACTGTTTGATCACGCATAGTTGCCAAGCTGTTTAGATAAGTAGCAACGATCAGTGTTGCTTGATACCAAGATTCAACACTGGGAAAATGTAGCATTCCACGAATAACATCAATCTGATTACTATTCAAATGTAGTCCTAAAACATCAGGGCGCACTAGTTTTAATACATCTCCGTACAATGATGACAAATTCTCTGGACCATATACAGGTGCTTCCCCAGCGACATTATACTCACTAGCAAGTTTATCGTTACAATCAGTGCTCTTGAAAAAATCATGTCCTACTGACAAAAATTCAGAAACTGATCCCGATGAAATTGCATCAAATTCATCTCTCGATTCTGGTACGGATTGTATCAGTTGTTCTGTCATACTAATATTATAAATTATATTGGTATTTGTGTCAAATCAATACTTTCTGAACTGAAATCTTAAATGAATAGCAATTAGGGTTCTAATATTTTCATATCCCGACACCAGCGCTCATGAGTGTGCTACCGTACTGCAACATGCCCACCCCGAGTTACCAGATCCACTGCACCAGAAATGAGCGCATCGCAAACGGCATTTATGAAATCACGTTCGAGAAACCTGCAGGTTTCGATTTCATACCGGGTCAGTTCATTCTTCTCGATGTACCGCTAATAGAAAATCCCTATGACATTCAAACCCGCTCGTACTCGCTGGCATCCGCTCCCAGCGAAGATGAATTGCTACTGGTGCTGAAAATGAAAGAAGGTGGCAGAGCGAGCCGTTGGGTGGAAGAGACGCTCAAACCCGGCGACATCGTGCGCATGCAGGGACCAACGGGAAGATTCCAACTGGACCGCGAGACTAACAAAGACTGGTTGATGATCTGCACATCAACAGGCATTGCGCCGTTTCGCTCGCAACTTGTTGCGTTTCTTTCGGAAGAAACACGAAGAATCGATCTGATATTCGGTGTGCGAAGTGTTGAGGATCTTTTTTGGAGCAACTGGTTAAACGATCTCGCAAGAAAACATGAGAATCTCTCCGTTTATATCACACTGACAAATCCTTCGGAAAACTGGCAGGGATTACATGGCAGGGTGCAAAGCATCGTCCCGAACATCTGTACCGATTTTTCCCGTACGCAGTTGTACGTCTGCGGGAACCCCGAGATGACGAAGGAGATCAAGACGATGGCGCTCGAGGTGTGGGGTGTGGCGAAAGATGATTTTCATATGGAAGGATACATATGATGAGGATGCACCAGCCTACGCCGCGTATTACGCGGCTTCGGCCGGCAGGGAGGAGTCAGAAGATGCAGAAGATGCAGAGGATGCAGAGGATGCAGAGGATGCAGAGGATTTCGAAGAGTAGTTGATGTACTGACGGAGGTGTCCGCCGCCACGCCTGCGTGCCGTAACGCAGTCATCAGCTTAGAATAG
>CAYGDT010000079.1:0-5465 GCA_964348745.1 uncultured Candidatus Peribacteria bacterium | reverse complement strand
AGCGAAGTAATGTCGACACCGACATTGCTCAGAATCAGCATGAGACCCACGGACCAGAGAATGATCCTGATCCCGACGCGAAAGATCGCCGGATGCTCTGTGGATGCTTTATTTTTGATTGCATGACGCGCGAGCATCATCCAGAGCACTTCTTCGGAAAACTTGATCGCCTGAGAAATAATTATGACAAGGATGCCGACGTACACGATGATCCTCAGAGATTCGGGGACCGAGATTTCCTGCAACGCAACGAAGAGTGCGATGATAAGATACACGGGAGATGTCACGCTATGGAGAAATCCTGTAATGACATCGTCGACACGCGTGTGTGTTTTCCGCGAAAGTAAAACAAGACGCTTCAACACCATTCTGCGAATAATTTCCAATGTGACAAAAACGCCGAGAAATACACAGAGTGCAACGCTCCACTGCGCGACCGTATTACCGGCGACGTCCAGTGCGAAGAAATGTTGCAGTTTAAACATAGCGTGCTATAATATATCATTTTTCATCAATGTTCAACGTTCAATCAAAATTACAGCCCTACCCCCTATCCCCTAACCCTAGCCCTACCGTAGACTGGAACCATGAAATCCGTCCTCCTGACCGACAAACAGGGCAATGACCTCGGTAGTGCGGAAATCGTCGCTGCACACACAAACGGTGGGCAACTGCACAAAGCGTTCTCCGTACTCATTTTCTCACCGGACCGAAACATGATACTTCTACAGCGCAGGGCACAGCAGAAAATGCTCTGGCCTCGCTACTGGAGCAACACCTGTTGCAGTCACCCAAAAGGAACGCTGCCGATCGAGATAGAAGCAGCAAACCGTCTGCAGGAAGAATGCGGCTTTAGCACTCAACTCACGGTCGCCGGATCATTTATCTATCGGGCGGACGACCCCGAAGGACGGGGAACGGAACATGAGTATGACACGGTACTGACGGGGATAACGGAGCAGTCGACAAAGATCAATGCCGATCCGGAGGAAATCGAAGAGTGGAAATGGGTCGATCTGGAAACGCTTCAGAAAGACTTAGAAGAGCATCCTGATCTCTACACGCCCTGGTTGTCGAAGGCACTATCAATTGCAATGAGCAATGAGCAATGAGCAATCACCGATCACCGGCAGTGTGCATCTTGCCATCATCCCCGACGGCAATCGCCGCTGGGCGAAAATACATAGCCTCCACCCGTGGGACGGGCATAAGAAAGCAATCGAAGGGTTCCATGAACTCACCGACTGGTGCCGCAACGATCCGCGCGTCGATGTGCTGACCGTATGGTGCTTTTCCACCGAGAACTGGAAGCGCGACAAAAAAGAAGTAACAATGCTCATGCGCATGCTGGAAGACTACCTGCGAAAAGAGCGTACTACCTTTATCGAGAAAGGCACGCGCTTTGTGCACTCCGGTCGCAAAGACAGGATCCCCGTTTCACTTGCGAAACTGATTGCGGACGTAGAAGAAGAAACGAAAGATCAAACGGCGTTCACGCTGCAGCTCGCCGTGGATTACGGCGGTAGAGATGAAATAGTGCGCGCAGCAAACCGATGCATAGACATGAATCAACAAATGAATGAATCAACGCTACGCTCGTCGCTCGATCATCCGGAACTTCCAGAGATCGATCTGATCGTCCGCACCTCGGGAGAAAAGCGCACGAGTAACTTTTTCCTCTGGCAGGCGGCGTATGCGGAGTGGGAGTTTGTGGAGAAGTACTTTCCGGATTTCACAAAAGAGGATCTTGCGGATTGCTTGGAAACATACGCGAAGAGGACAAGGCGTTTTGGCGATTAACATGTTCCTCCAGATACTCAGCAAGTATAGCACGCGGTTCAGCTAAAGCGCCTTGAAGCTGCGGATCTGCAACTAATGCATCATCAAGTCTTCGTGAAATTCTATCGCAGAAAAAATCTAAGCGTTCCATGGAATACATCGCAATGCGATGTGCATCTCGTAGTATGTTTCTCGCTTCCCATGTAAGAGTACTATCAGCTTCCAATCGTCCAAGTGACTCAGTGATTGATGCTATATACACTATACTATACATCATGACTATGAAGATCAAGAAAGAGAATATGGCTTCTGCTTGCGGGAAAATAATACTTTCTGGCGAATACGCAGTACTCTTCGGGTATCCCGGAATCGCCGTCCCCGCGCCGCTGCATTTGACTGCGAATTTTGAGGAAGACCCTGCAGGCGATGACATCATCGTGCATTGGAACACCAATCACCAATCACTAATCACTAATCACTGGCAATCGTATGCCCAAGAAATCGTCAATCACTGTCTTACGCTCGGATCTGTTTCCCCCGGCACGCTCACAATCGAAAATCAGATTCCTTTGGGAAAAGGCATGGGATCGTCGACGGCACTGGTCATCGCCATCGCACGATGTTTGCTGAGAGAAGACTGCGAGCACGAGGCACGTATGATCGAAGAAGCGGTGAATGCGGGAGCAAGCGGCATCGACTTTGCGGTGATCTGGAACGAAAGCCCCGTGTACTTCGTCAAAGGTTCGGAGCCGGAAAGTATTTCGCTGCCGGATGATCTGCTCCATAACGCACTACTAATTGATACCGGCACGCCCGACCAGCAAACGCCCGAACTCGTTGCATGGATACGCGAGCGCGAAGATGAACTGCAAGATGCACTGGCAACAATCGGTGATTGCACGAAACGATTGAAATTACTCATCGCGAATACGGATGGATTACAGCACATCATCCGTGATCATAATGCAGCACAACAAGCACTCGGTGTCGTCTCAGATAAAGCAAAAAGTTTGATCAAAATAATTGAACAAGAAGGCGGCGCAGCCAAGGTAATCGGGGCGGGCGGACGCACCGGCGGCAGCGGCATGGTTCTTGTAATCAATTGCGATGCAAACGTGATACCCTCCGGTTATCCTGTTATCCGCCTGGATACTTGATTTTTCCTACCGCGTGCCACCGGCACGCAGATACCGCGCACCACCGGTGCGCGGCTACAAAGTTGTCCCCTTAATACTTAATACTTAATTCTTAATACTCGTCATGTCCACCGCCCGTTCCACTCCCAACATCGCGCTGATTAAATACTGGGGTAACGTAAACGACGCGCTGCGGCTGCCTGCCAACAGCAATCTCGCCATGACACTCGATGCGCCATACGTCGATATCACCGTCACACAAGCAGACGCATTCTCCGTGACATCGCACAATAAGATCATGAAGGAGAAAGATACAATCAGGCTGCAACAAACACTGGTACTGATGGAACAATATCTATCAACTATCCACTATCCACTATCCTTTCTCCTCTCTTCAGTCTCCATAGAAATCGATTCCCATATTCCCCCCAGTATCGGACTCGCCTCCTCCGCTGCGGTGTTCTCTGCGCTCGCAAAAGCAATTGCAGCGCTGGTTGATGGAGATCTAACCGATGAACAAATTTCCGTAATGGCACGACTGGGATCCGGCTCCGCGGCGCGCTCCATCTTCGGTGGCTTCGTTGCATTATCGAATCAACGAATGAACGAATTAACGAACGCAATTGACGCATGTGTTGCCAAAGAAATTGCGCCTCCTGAACACTGGCCTCTCCACGACATCATCATCGTGCCCGATTCAAAAGAAAAAACTGTCGGATCGACCGAGGGGCACGCAAACGCATGGACGAGCCCGCACTACCGCGCAAGAGTGGAAGCGATCAACAATCGCCGCCAATCCGAATGCATCGAGGCAATTCTTTCAAAAGATTTTGAGAAACTGCAGGTGGTCGCCGAGGAAGATTGCATGGACATGCACCACTGCATGCAGACCCAAAACCCGCCACTTGAGTACCTTTCGGACGATACCTATCGAATTATCAACGACATTACTGCGTTACGCAAAGCCGAGCACCTGCCTGTCCTCTACACGATGGATGCAGGTCCCACGGTACATCTTTTCTGTACGGATGAATCTGCAAAGCGAGTTTGCGAATTCGCACACGCACAGGAAGGATGCACAATATTTGAAACGGGTGTTGGAAGAGGTGCATTTTTACTATAGAATTACGTATTAAGAATTATGTATTACGTATAGTGACGTACTATAGTATTTTCTCAGACATTCCTCATACTTAATACTTAATACATAATACTTAATACTTACAATGGATCTCCGCAATCTCCCCACATCACTCTCCTCCCACGAACGCTGTGCCGTGCGCCGAATGCAGATCCAAGATGAGCTGGATGTGAACCTTTCGCTGCTCGGAACAGAAACAGGGCGTATCGGACAGGCCGAGGAAAAAAACTGTGAACAGATGTTCGGCACCGTTCCGATACCCGTCGGATACGCCGGACCGCTGAAAGTCACATTCAGCTCCCAAGAAACGACGCACATTCACCTTCCGCTTGCAACGACCGAAGGAGCACTGGTCGCAAGCGTCAATCGCGGCTGCAAAGCACTTTCGAATCCCGAAACGCAACAACGAGAAGGTGATGGCGTGCGCGTGACATCCATCGATCACGGCATCACCCGTTCCATCGTATGGAAAACGGAAAATCCTCAAGCATTCATCGCCGCACTGCAGAAAGAAGAAGCCCGATGGAAAACAGTAGGTGAAGCAACGAGCGCGCACCTGAAAATCACCGACTATGAGATCAACGATAAAGATGCGTATGTCTTCCTGACACTGCACGGCGACACCGACGAAGCCATGGGGATGAATATGATCACCATCGCCGCACAGGCGATCGGCGATTTTCTCGCACAACAATCGGGGGCTCAACTCATCACCGTCGCGGGCAATGTCGACAGCGACAAGAAACCGAGTCAACGCGTCCATGATCGAGGACGCGGATTCGAGGTGATTGCAGAAGGAGTCTTAAAACCGTATGTCATCCGCGAATTTCTGCATGTGGAACCGGAAAATCTGCTGGAGGTTGCCGAAGCAAAACTGAAGCACGGCTCCGAAATTGCGCAAGCGATCGGGAGCAACCTTCACGCTGCAAACATTGTTGCTGCTCTGTACATTGCAACAGGACAAGATGCGGCGCATGTCGTGGAAGGATCGATGGCAGACACGACCGTCACGCGCGATGCGCACGGCATATCTGTCCGCGTCCGTCTCCCCGCTGTTCTTGTCGGTGTGCGCGGCGGCGGAACGGGGCTCCCTGCCCAGTCACAGTGCCTCAAACTGCTTCTGAAACCCGAAACAAGCCTCAAACCGACCCAGCAGCTTGCCGAATCCATCGGCGCTGCCGTTCTCGCAGGCGAAATCAGCCTTCTTGCCGCTCAGGCGGCCAATCAGCTTGCATCAAGCCATAAAAATCTAGCGAGATGAATGTATGTAATTTTACAATTTTCAATTTCTAATTTTCATTCAATATTCAATGTGCATTGCGAAGGCTGGAAGTAATTTTTTGAAAAATTAAGTTAAGCTCATGACACTCTTGCCAGAGAGTTCTTAGCATATCTATTTGCTGTGGGGC
>CAYGDT010000078.1:0-5698 GCA_964348745.1 uncultured Candidatus Peribacteria bacterium | reverse complement strand
AACATGTTCCAAGTGTGGTAAGGGCGAAATGGTGCGTTTAACGAAAGCGGGAAAGGAAATCAAAAAATGCGACAGTTGCGCTTTCGAGCAGGAGATTGCCGGTATAGCCGTCAATCCGGACGCAGATTTTCCCGACGAGTAACAACATCTCCCGGTTGTTCCATACACAAAAAGCCAAGATGAATATCTTGGCTCCCTGTTGTTATTCTTCCGTACTTATTTTGTCGAGCACTTTCCGCCTTTTACGAGCTTGCAGACGGCGGCGAGACCGACGACGATGTAAACGATCCACTCAACCTGCGGCCAAGCTCCCACAATCATGTGGACAACGTTAAGGTCAGAACCTACAAATCCGCCGATGCCAACGAGACCCCAGTTCAGGGCTCCGATGATCACCAGCCAGTAACATGCTTTACACATGGACATATGAGGGTGGGGAAAGATGGTATAAAAGTTGCCAAATGGCAAGTTACCAAAAAGTGTATCACCCGCTTGTAGGATTGTAATCTTGCGTAGTGCGTTAATCATTGTAGAGATTCACTCGTCAGTTTTACGCATGCATTGTCTTGTTTCTTCGTGCTAGCATGAAGATGTGCCGAAGAATGCAAAGAAAAACGGCGAGCCCGCTTCGATAAAGGCAGCAAAAAAAACTGTAGGTTCGACGAATGCGGTGTTTGATCAGGCGTATGCTTCGCTGAATCCGCAGCAGAGGTCCGCCGTAGATTTCATCGACGGGCCGGTCATGGTTGTCGCAGGTCCCGGTACGGGGAAGACACAGGTTCTTGCTCTTCGTGTAGCCAATATTCTTCGAAAGACTCAGATGAAGCCGTGGAATATTCTCTGTTTGACGTTTAGCAAAAGCGGAGCTTCTGCCATGCGAAAGCGTCTCCGAGAGATTATCGGCCCGGACGCGTACGGAGTCACGGTGAATACCATGCACGGATTTTGCAACGATATTATTCGATCGCATCCGAGTGTTTTTGAGGAATGGTCTTGTCTCAAACAAATCAGCGACGTCGAGCGCCACAGAAGCTTGAACACAATTATTGATCAACTTCTCCCCGGATTGCATTTGGTGAATGCGAAATCGCCCTATGCAAGGACTCGCGATATTTTAGGAAGAATCCAACAACTCAAGCGCGAAGGTGTGACCGACCGTGATCGACTGGAAACAATCGCGCAGGAATACGATGCTCACATGGAAAGCAAGAGCAAGGTTGGTACCAAAATCCATGCACGCAACATGCTTTCGGCTCTTAAATTTCGGGAGTTTCTCGAAATCTTCTATCGTTATCAGGCGATGCTGCTAGAAACCGGTCGCTACGATTTTGAAGACATGATTCTAAATGTCATACATGCGCTCGAAGAGGAAGACTGGCTGCTTGCCGGTGTACAGGAGCGCTACCAGTACCTTCTTGTGGATGAATTCCAAGATACAAACGGTGCGCAGTATCGTCTGATAGAACAGCTGACGACCGATCCGACTCCCGATAAACACCCCAATGTGTTCATCGTCGGTGATGATGATCAGGCGATCTATCGTTTTCAGGGTGCAAACCTCAAAAATATCCTCTCGTTTCGCGAGAGATTTACAGCGGCGCCGATCATACCGTTGACGACGAGTTACCGCTGCACACAGCCGATTCTGGATGCTGCGGAGTCGTTGATTGAAAAGAACACTGAGCGCCTCGTGGGCAGAGTCGCTGATCTGGACAAACATCTGGTCGCTGCAACGAAGGAAAAGGGAGTTCCCCCCTTCATGCTCTTTGCCGCAAGCGACATGGCAGAACCGTGGCTGATTGCGGATCTTGTCGATGATCGTTTGCACGACGGAATTGCTCCGGACGACATCGCGGTTATCGTGCAGACGAACGCTGAGTTGCTTCCGCTGCACGAAGTTTTTAAAGCGCGGAGCATTCCGGTCGTGCTCTCCGGAAAGCTCGATCTGCTTTCGCATCCTCTCGTCGGGCAGACGCTCGCGATCCTTGGTGCCATTATGGATCCGCAGAGCAATGCCGCTTTTTCCAGCGCGCTTTCCTGTGCGTGTTTCGGGTGTCATCCTGCCGATATTGCAACACTCAATAGCGCCACGCGTGAGCGAAGGACATCCTTGATGGAAATTGCGCTTTCTATGGAGAAGGAAGATTTTGCCCTGCGTCAGAGCGAACCACTTGTCGCTGCGCGTGACATTCTTCTCGATCTCCATAACAAGAGCGACCTGCGAACGGTACTGGAGACGCTGGAGCATGTGTATCGTGATTGCGGCATACTCCACGCAGGATCGAAAGGTATGGATATCATCGACTTCGCCGCTGCACAAGAATTCTTTGACCGCATATCGCGTCGTGCGTACGAGCAGCCTCACTTTTCATTCCGTGCGTTTCTGGATGATCTATCCTACTACCAAAACCCCGACAATTCCGATCTGAGACTCAGTTACGATCTCCCGCACCTTACGGAATCCGGCGTACAACTGATGACAGCGCATAAGAGCAAAGGACTGGAGTTCCACACGGTGATTCTCGGCAACTTCCGCGAAGGCCACTGGGACAAGCGTAGAAACCCTTCTTCCCTTTCCGTGCCCGAGGACCTGCTCTTTGGTTGGGAAAAGGATCAGAAGTCTTTTGAGCAAAACCAAGACGAACGCCGTGTTGCTTTCGTTGCCATGACGCGCGCGAAACGCGAGCTGCTCTTTATCTGCCCCAATGAACTGACGGATGGCGACAGTGTTAAGGCCGTCTCGCCATCGGGGTTCTTCGCGGAGTGCGGAAATCTCTCCGAAGAGCACCGAGATGTCGCCCACCCCGAACAGATGTCGACATTGCTTACAGTGCCCGTGCGCGATTTCGATGAAGAGCTCCGCAGCTATCTAAAAAAACGCATAGAGCACTTTAAGCTTTCCCCTACGGCGCTCACTGATTTTCTCGACGATCCGCAGCGGTTTATCGATGTCCACTTGCTACAGGTTCCGCAGGCCAAAGAGCCGCACTTTGCGTATGGGAACGCGGTGCACCATGTGCTCGCGCAGTGGGCGGAGTCCGTGCGTGAGGGCAAAGTATTACCGGTTGCAGATCTTCTCGCAGTATTCACCCGGCATCTTTCCAGTGACGAGTTGCTGACCAAAAAAGAATACGAGCGTCTTTTACACCTTGGAGAACAGACCATTCGAAGGTTCGCTCAGTCGAATCTTACGCCGCCGTATCCCATCGTGCATAAGGTTGAATTCAATATCGATACGCATTTGGGCGATATTCCGATTAAAGGGAAAATTGATCGTATCGATCTTCTGGAACCGCACTCCTCCGCGTGCGTGGTGACGGACTTTAAAACCGGAAAACCAAAATCCCCCAAGCAGATTCTGGACTACGGCTACCATCGCCAGTTGGTGTTTTACGATCTATTGATCCGTAATGGTTACGGCATGCTGGAGCCAAAGGAGTTTCGTTTGGAATTCGTCGGGGAAGGAGCGGATGACCCCGAAACTCGCTCATATGCCATCGGAGAGGGCGAACGCAGGGAATTGACTGCTCTTATCGAAACTGTGTGGAGTAAGATCATCGATCTGGACTTTACGCCGATTTCTTGCAAAGATTCATAACATGGAAAACGAGCGCGATCCAAATCTGGTCCGTGCAGCTGAGCGACTTGAGGAGTTTCAATTGGAGCAGGATAGTCTTCTACGGTTACGGAAAGTCGTTGCCGCATGCTCTTTTGTAGCTTGTGCAGGCATAACAACAGCAGAATACGTTGGAATTCTTGAAAAACAAGCTGCTGCAATTTCTCAGATGCTTAACTGCGGCGTGTATGGAGTTTTTTATGCTATAAACTGTTCTGATCTCTCACTATGTCGAAGGGCACTCATTGAAATTCGCAGTAAAATTGCATCGACGATTCGCAGTGCGCGTCCGCCTGTTAATCTGGATGATTATAATATTTCGAAAACTGAACAGAATATGATTGGCATGTATGCTTCGGGAAATGAAGCGCCAGAGTATGGTGATAGCGTTGAAAACTATCAGCAGAGGATTTCTTCGTTTTTCTCTCACGCGTTCAATATCCTTGGTGCGTTGATTCATTAGCAACGAGATGTTCACGCAATCTTTGCAACGCTCTTCCTCTATGGCTGATCGCATTTTTCTGATCGACAGTCATCGCGCTGTAAACGATATCAAATCCTTCCGGTCGGAAACATGCGGAAATCGGAAGACCCGGCAGGTAGTCGGCTTCCAGTGACGGCGTGATAACACCTGCGCACTGTCCTTCAAAAATATGTTCCTCTCCTGAAGGATCAATATATGCAAGATTGCACACAAAGCGCGCGTTGCGATTTTCCTCGTTTTCCATGCGTTTGAGAAAATGCGCGACCCACTCTTCATCCGATGCCTTTGGTCCCGCTCCCCAGCGACGGGTGTGGATTCCAAGCTCGCCCGCAAGCACATCGACCACAATCCCGGAATCGTCGGCGATCGTTGAAACTCCATTGCTCTGCTCAAAAAAATGTCGTGCTTTCAGCAGCGCGTTTTCTGCGAAGGTTAGCCCTGTTTCTTCGGGATCAGTGGTAATCCCAAGATCGAAAGGATTGAGAAGCACATGCCCAAGGTCGCCAAGAACTTCTGAAATCTCTATGAATTTCCCGCGATTATTCGTTCCGATAAGAAGGTTCTTTTTGGTCATGATTGCAATTGTACCCGCAATGACAACTCACGAATAACTAAGAACTAATCACCAATCACTAATCACCAATAACTAATCACCAATAACTAATCACCAATAACTAATCACCAATCACTAATCACCAATAACTAATCACCAATCACCAATTACCGTTTACCAATCACCCCTGCGCAACTTTATCAATGTACACCTCCCGCGCCTTTGCCCCGTTACTCGGTCCGATCAGATTTTTTTCTTCCATAATATCCAGCAGCCGAGCCGCGCGTGCGTAGCCGACTTTGAGTTGCCGCTGCAATAAACTTGCCGACGCTTTTCCCGTTTCCTGCACGACGCGGACTGCTTCAAAAAACAGATCATCTCCGCCGTTATCGTCGGCGTCCAGATTGATGTAGGACGTTCCTCTGCCAGACTCATAATCCTGATCGTCGCGGCTTTCATCCATTTCAATCTGCTCGGTAACCTTTCCGCCTCCGGCGATCTTCACCGCATTGATCACGCGTTCGACTTCCTTGCCGGTAACAAGGATACCCTGCACGCGTATAGGGCTGGATGTTTCTGCCGTCATGTAGAGCATATCGCCACGTCCGAGGAGGTCTTCCGCTCCAATCGAATCGAGAATGGTACGCGAGTCTACTGCGGATACCGTGCGGAAGGCGATACGTGTCGGAATGTTTGCTTTAATGAGCCCCGTAATAATATCGACGCTCGGCCGTTGGGTTGCGATGATTAAGTGCATTCCCGTTGCGCGAGCCATCTGCGCGATGCGCGCAACCATGGTTTCCGTGTCTCTGCGGTACTGGCGCATCATCAGATCGGCAAGTTCGTCGATCACGATCACGATGCGCGGCAGAAGGTTCTCTTCCTCTTTCTGACGCTCGTTATACTCGTCGATGTTGCGGACGCGCGCTTCGGAGAATCGATGCAGACGTCTGCCCATTTCCGCAACAGACCAGCGCAGTGCCTGCAAGGCGCGTTCTGCCTCGGTGATAACGGGTGTCAGTAAGTGCGGGATTCCGTCGTACGG
>CAYGDT010000077.1:0-5705 GCA_964348745.1 uncultured Candidatus Peribacteria bacterium | reverse complement strand
ACGTCGGTACGCAGATCTTTCACCATCTGGTACGGATGCAGAACGTAGCTGCGAATCTGCTGACCGAAGTCCGCGCTTTGTTTCGCGCTCTTTAACTCCGATTTTTGCTCTGCGTCCTCCGCGCGTTTTTTCTGCAGCAGTTTTGCTCGGAGCAGGTTCATCGCTTGCGCTTTGTTCTGCAATTGACTGCGCTCGCTTTGGCATGCTACGGAAATACCGGAAGGTTCGTGGGTAACACGCACGGCAGATTCCACCTTGTTGACGTTTTGGCCCCCTGCTCCGCCCGCGCGGAACGTGTCGATCCGCAGATCGTTCGGGTCGATTTCGATTTCGTTGGTTTCAGTAATCTCCGGCAGCACTTCTGCGAGTGCAAAACTTGTCTGTCGCAGGTTTTTTGCATTGAACGGAGACAGTCGCACCAGTCGGTGCGTGCCGCGTTCGCACTTTAAATAGCCGTACGCGAATTCGCCCTGCACGTGCACGGTTGCGGATTTTATTCCCGCTTCCTGTCCGTCGGTCCGTTCAACGATCTGCGTTTGCCACCCCTGCCGCTCGCAGTACCGAAGGTACATCCGCAGCAGTATCGCAGCCCAGTCCTGCGCCTCTGTTCCTCCTGCGCCGCCACTGACTGTCAGGTACGCGTTGCCCGCGTCGAACTCTCCGCTTAGGTAGAGGCTGGTTTCTATGGTGTCCCAGAGCGCATAGAGGCGATCGTATTCCGCGGCTATAAAAGCTTCGTCGGCTTCGCTGCCTACATTTGCCTGTGCCATTTCCAACAGATCGTTCACTTCCGTGCTGACTTCGCTAATCGGCTCCCACTGTTTTTTGAGCGCTTTGAGTTTGGTAAACAGCACGTTGGCTGCGGATTGGTCGTTCCAGAGATCCGGTGCCTCCGTCGCGCGCGTCAGTTTTTCAATCTGTGCTGGGATTCCTTTTCCCTCAAAGAGAGTCCTTCCCAGTGTTCAGGGCGCTTTTGAGTTCCTGCAGCTTTGCGATCAGTTCTTCCAAGGGGAAGGGGGGAGAGAAGTGAAAAAAGGAAAATGGATAGTAGATAGTGAAAAGCTTCAAATACGGTTTCGATAGTATTATAGCGCGTTTTAATGGAGGCGAATCTTGACAAAACAAATTTAACAGGCACGATATGACTATCAAATGACATCTCAGTCTTTTTGCTTCGGCTTCTTCTTTACCCCATTTATTGCGGGGAAGGAGTCGTTGCATCTGATCTAGAGATATAAGAGAACTAGAGATAAGCAAGACACCTTCTCCAAGCGGTGTTTTTTTATTTATCTTTTTCTACTGTGTTATGAATAATTATATTTCTCCAAATCGCAAATGGTTAGCATCTTTACCCAGACAAACTGAATTTTCTGTGCTCGGTCCCAAGGGTTCTTTCTCGGACGATGCTACAAATGCAATGCTGTATGAAGGAATGGGCAGCGATGTTTGTAATAATGTGCGCTCCGTATACGAAACGAGTATGTGGGATATCCATGGGGCTGTGAATAATAGAGGTCGATTAGGAGTGCTCCCTTTCACTAATTATTCTTCGACCAATGTTCACGAAAACAAAGAAGCTCTTTTCACACAGCCATGGGAAATACATGCCGAAATCATGTACGAGGTATACATGACGTTAGGCGGACAAGGTTGTAAGGATTTAGCTTCTGTTTCAGACATATATTCAAAAGACGTGGGGTTGCATCAGTGCTGTGACTATATCCAAAGAAACATGCCGAATGCGCGGAGACATGCCATGCCATCTACCGGCGCTGCAATTGAATATGTCGCCACCTCAGGAAATCCGCGTGCGGTAGCCCTTGGTCCTCGGGACGCACATCTCAAACATGGCAACGTCATCTGGGCTCAGGGAATATCCAATGCAGATCTTCGTGGTGAACCCAATGTAACGCATTTCGTCGTCGTATCTCGTGCGAACGCCGCAAGAGTGCTTACTGCCGGATGCCAGTACCACGGTCTCATTTTGAGGCCGGCTGACCAACCAGGCGTCATAGCTACGGCAACGGAGATCATGAGCGATGCGGGTATGAATTTATTTGCACAAGAGCAGAGACCCATCGGCGTTCTCCAAAACGAATTCTTGTACCTTATGGAAGACACGCATCCTGATCAGAGTCGAGTACAGGAGATGGTTGTAGAACTTGGGGAAAATATCAAACCTGCCGAAGGAGCGCAGTCTGTTACGCAGCCTATTTCCAGTTGGAATGCGAGGATATGGGCAGGAAATCTTGGTAGTTATAATACTAGGGTTGATCTTTCTGAAACAAAGGAGGGTATTCGGACTGGCTCTCTGAGAAATATTCAGATTAAAATTGCACTCCTAAAAGGCTTTCTTGGTGAGATTCGAAAACCCAAAAGAAAGCCAATAGGAAATGATCATGAACACATGCTTGTGACAGAAGAAGGATGGGATTGCGCAGCGCCCTCCATTCAAAGATTGCTGGATGCCAGAGAAGGCGATGGTGTCACCGATCAAGCGGCATTGCATCAATTACAAGAAGAGGTATCTGCTCTTATCAACAAATATCAAAAAAAAGAATAATGCAGATTCCATAGATTTGGCACTTCAGAGCTACCGAAGAATGATCGGTGGCTCTGTTGTTCTAGTAATTTGTTTTACAATAATTTATAAATAACACAACTCTCCCCCATGGAGAAAACAGCGATTTTGCGCTATAATAAGAAGAAACCAACACAAATACTTTTGGAATCACAACACCTAAGTTTCGGCACGATTGCGAGGCGCACGGCCTTTCCGTTCTTCCTGTTTTCCCTCGTGCTGTGTTTGCTTCTCGCGCTGTCTTGGATACTCCTTGTTCCTGGGCTGACGCGGGTGGATATTAGCGGTACCGTGCGGAATTTCAGCGGTCTTCAGCAGTATAAGTCAGGTCTCGATGCGCAAATACTTGCACTGGAGCAACAGAGGAACGCATTTCTGCAACCTGCGAATGGTGGGCTGTATGAGCAGCTCAAGGCACTCAAGGCAGATCGCGTGCGGTTCCAGCAGTTGCGTGCTGCGATCAATACTGCAAAGACTTCTGTCTTTCCCTCCCGTAGCGACGTCGTCTTTATCAATCATTTCACGTTTGACAGTGACAAAGGAATCGCGGAAATACAGGGAGATGTGCGCAACGTCGGTTCGCGTTCGATGACGGTGCTTGCGGCGTTTACCGAGGCGGTGAAACAGATACCTATAGTGCAGCATGTTCAGACTTCACGATTTACGCGGTTGGAACATGCTGATCATACGTTTTATTCCCCGTTTACCATTTCTCTGACACTCCGATGATGCGACAGATATTCCATCGCGTGGCTCATGTACACCCACTCACACTCTTCGTGGCAGGTGCTGTGCTCATGGGACTGAGCGTGTTACTCGTGTTGCTCCATGTTCGTACCATCGTCGCCGTGCGCGACGTCTCCGTGCCGATTGTCGGACAACTTCCCAACCTTGAGCGCAGATTGCAGGCGCTGCAGGAACAAACGGAACTCGGAGCCATGCAGAGCGCACTGCGCGTCGGTTCGCAGGAGGAGCAAGTGCACATGTACGCGCTTCCGGCGCAGACCGATGTAAGCCGACTTATTGCAACATTCGAGATCATGCGTGATGTCCTTGAGCGCGAAGGCTTGCTTTCGGGTATGTCGGATATCTCCATTACCGATCCTGAAAAGCGCGCTGACGGCGCATTTGTCCGTACGGTTTCCGTTGAATTCTCGGCGCAAGACGAGGGACTGCGTACGGTACTTCTTCTTTCACAGCTTTCTGGGTTGCTGACGGTCGGAGACGTTCTGACGAAGGATGAAATCACCTTGCTGACCGATCGGGTCGAGCAGGAGAACCCCGCAGGCATTGTCTCACTGGAGCAGTTCCTCTCCGCAAATCTTCTGGCATATGCGAAGGATTCCAAAGCGTATGAGCAGCAACTTGAGCGTTCCTTTACGAGTACTGCGTTTCTCAGTGCGTTTAAAAACATCCTCCAGACGTCATTGCTGCACGATGCGCGCATACTTCTCGTCAGCGATCTGGGGGAAGCACTCGTTGCCTACAAGCTCTGGCCAATGCAGATCATGACTGTTCAACGTGTCGCAGTTGCGCCTGGAGACGCTCCAAAATGGCAGAAAGTACACATGGAACTTGCGGTGTTTAGCAGAGAGTAGTGCTCCGATTTCTTGACGCCCTCCCGCGTACGCCATAGATTATCCTGCGTACCTCACCCCTTTTTCCCCTGCAAAAACGAAGAAAGTACATCACCCCGAAGAAGAAAGAAAAACGTCCGCGCATCAACGAGGAAATCCGCGTACCCAAAGTATTGCTAGTGGACGGCGAGGAATCCGAGATTTTAAGCATTGAAGATGCCATAGCGCGAGCGCGCGAGCAGGAGATGGATTTGATCGAAATTTCCCCGAAGGCGGAACCGCCCGTGGTGAAGATCACTGACTTCGGTCGGTTTATGTATCAATTAAAAAAGAAAGAACAGAAGCAGAAGTCCCACAACAAGCAGACCGAAGTGAAGATGCTGCGTTTCTCGTTTCGTACGGAGAAGCATGATCTTGATCGCATCGCTGATCGCGCGCGCGAGTTTCTCGACGAGCGACACTTGGTGAAATTAGTCGTTCGTTTGCGCGGACGCGAGATGACCAACAAGGATTACGCAAAACAGAAGCTTTGGGGGCTCACGCAACAGCTTGCCGACGTTTCCGATATCGAGCAGGAGATCCGCCCGCAGGGCAACATGTTCTCGGTGATTGTGCGGCCGAAGAGGAGTTAGAGGTCATACCCTTTTCTTCATCATTTTCCTTGAATCAGCCTGATTTCTCCATATACTGCCACGGATGCCTAAGCAGAAATCCCACAGCGGCGCCAAGAAGCGGGTCCGAAAGACCGGTTCCGGCAAGCATGCCGTAAAGCGTAATAGCCGCAACCATCTGCTGCAGCAGAAGAATAAGCGTCAAAAGAGCCTCAATCGCACGGTGATCGTTGCGACGGGGGACAAGACGACTCTCCGAGCATTGCTCCCTTACCTTTAGTTTGCGGGTCGAAGACCCGCTCTATTTATCCCTTCGATTATCATGCGTGTAAAACGCGGCGTTGTCCGACATCGTAGGCACAAGAAAATCCGCGAGCTCGCCAAGGGTTTCCGTGGCATGCGCCAGGGGAGTTTCAAGAAAGCCAATGAAGCCGTGATGAAAGCGGGGCAGCATGCGTACATCGACCGCCGCAAGAAAAAGCGCACATTCCGAGCGCTCTGGATTACGCGTCTTAATGCCGCCGTGCGGGAACAGGGCATGAGCTACTCTCGCTTCGTCAAAGGCATGAAAGACAGCAAGATCGGTCTTGATAGAAAGGCACTCTCCGAGCTTGCCATCCATGAACCAAAAGCCTTTGCAGCCGTCCTCAAAGAAGTCGGCGTGGTTTCTTAATGTGTTTTTGCCTCCTGCGCTTCCAACCTTGCTTTGACGAGCATCGTGGCGATGATGCCTGCGCGTTCGCTCTCATCAAGTTTCATTTTGATGTACTTCACGGTCTCTTCCAGATCAGGAATCATCTTGTGTTGTAGAGCGTTGACACGCCGGCGTGTGGTCTCCAGTTCGATTGCCATGGCTTCGGCTTGCTTTTCAATCTGCGCTAGCTGAACCAGCAGTTCAAATGCATCTTCCAGTGAGTCCACTGCGCAGTCCAGCAG
>CAYGDT010000076.1:0-5876 GCA_964348745.1 uncultured Candidatus Peribacteria bacterium | reverse complement strand
GGTGGCGAAATGGCAGACGCACCAGCCTTAGGAGCTGGCGGGAGCAATCCCATGAGAGTTCGAGTCTCTCCCTCGGCACCACGAAGCAGACTTCGCTTCGCTCAGTCGCTTCGTGGCACCGCCACTTGATCTTTAACCATACTGCTTCGTGGCACCGCCACCTGATCTTTAACCATACTGCTTCGTGCCCCGTAGCGATGCGAACGTAGTGAGCATCTGCTGCTGGGGCTATACTGACTATATATGTTTGTCGTCTATATACTACGTAGTACGGCTGATGGGAATCTGTACGTTGGCTTTACAACTAATATACGTCAGCGAGTAACTGATCATAATGCTGGAAAAGTTCCATCAACAAAACATCGTAGACCATTGCAGTTGATCTTTTTTGAATCGTATGGGAACAAGGATGACGCGTTGCGTCGAGAAATGTATTTAAAAACATCCGCAGGCAAGAAGGCTATAAAATTCATGCTGAAAACGACGTTACAGGAAGGTTCAAGCTTGCCATAAGGCGCTTGCGTAAAAGACCCCTTCCCTCGGCGTAGTTCGCAAACGAAGCCGCAAGACGGAGCCGGGCACTCAGGTCGAGCTTTCATATTGTAGAAAGACTCTTCTACGCGACTGGCGCTTTCTCATCGACTACATCGAGCTGCTCAACAAGATCATGTGCTTCGCGATTCCCCTCCGAATTTTCAACGATATAACGAAGAGTTGGATCGGATTCTGCGAATTCAAAACCTCCGATGAATGCTCCATCTTTCATGAAAATTAATTCAATGATATTTGTAGCAGGACGGGCTTTGAAACCAAGAGATGTAAGAAACGCCTTTCGATTTTCCTTTGGGATGCCGCGAACATATCCCAGAAATTCTGAAAGTTGTATGCGTTCGGAAGAATCTTTTTCAGTATAACTCTTGCCTTGTTCAAAGGCTGCTCGCAGTGCATTGAAATTTGCAATCGCAGCTTCCTTTGCCTCTGCACCTGCAAGTTTTTCCTTCACCGGTTCCCCACCAATACGCGCGTCGATCTCAGCAATCCAACCATTAAGCTTTTCGCGTTCCGGTCCTGCGTTTGCAAGCTGTGTTTCCATTGTTTCAATTGTTCGTGTGGCCTTATCAATTGCGAGATTATTTTCGGTTACTGCTTTCTTATGTACTGCAACCGCATCGCCAACAGGATCTTCTGCTTCCAGTTTTATTTTTTCATCATTCAATGTATCCAATTCCGCCTGCTTGTCCGCAATAGTATCCTCAGAAAGTCCGTCGATCTTCTTCTTACGTCGCACCAGACTTGACCGTAGCTTCATAAGAATCTCTTTCGGTGTTTCAGGATCTTTAATCTGCTTGTTGATCAATGAGTCTTTCGTCATCTCCTTCTCGGAATCGTACGCAAACATGTCTTCGATCTGACCTTGAATAATCTTCACTATCTTCTGGAATCTCGCAATGAGCGGCCCGATCTGCTCCATGAATTTCGTGAGCAGTTCTGCAAGCCGTGTGAAGACTTCTTCTATTCTCCCGACGGCCTCTTCACTGATAATAGGCTTGCCCGCTTCCGTGCCCGCAACAACTTCGGGTGAAGGACTGAAACCAACACGGATTGTTTCCTTGGAATCATCGGAAAATTCTAATGGAACCTTCGGCATTCTTGCCTGCAATTCTTTAAGAGCTTCCTCTGCGGCATTCTTAACGTTCTCTTTTTCCTTTTTTTTAAGGAATCCTTCGTACTTCTCCTGCAAATTTGCAGTAATAAGAGCAGCCTTTCCCTGATCTTCTTGCACTCCTCGCACCAGCAAATCCATTGCTTCTTCAAATTGACCAGTTTCAGCCATATTATCGAGGAATTCCGCAAAATCCTCATCTTTAATTTGATCAGGATTGATGCCGATTTCCGGTGTCCCGCCTGCAGGATTATTTGAGTCTCCAGCCACCGTTTCAAGTATCAAACGGCGTTCTGCATGGCTGACTGTGTAATGTTTGTATGTACGCATGTTTTTTAGGAATGAGAAATTGCGGATTCAAGATCGCTCATAACATGTTCGTCGCGCGCATCCGTTCCTGTTTTCACTGCACCCATGACCGCATGACTATAGGCACTGATTGCAGCATCCTGATCGCGTTTAAACTGCGTGTAGCGTACTTTGTATTCCATAAACGCTTTCTTGTAGCGCTCGGCACGCACCTTGGTTTCCGCAGCTGTTTCGCTTCGGTACTTCGCCTCAAGCTTCGGTAAATTTTCCGTCGTAAGATCGGGTTCGATCGCACCCATGATGGAGTTATAGACTTCTGTCCCGTCCGGAATATGCGGCGGAACGGGGATGCCGGTACTGGAGCTTTGTGTCACCATAGAGAGAGAATGTTGTGAATTTTGGTGTAATTCTCCTTATTGTACCATATTTCTGATTTTGAAACAACGCATGCCTAATAGAAGTCCAGATACTCCTGCGGCATGGAGCCGTACGGACTTTCATCCCAGAGCTTTTTGGCCATTGTGGCAATATCGCCCATTGCATCGGAATATCCCTGCACAAGCGGTTCTGCCTGATTTTTGATCATGGAAGAAACGGAGAAATTTTCTCCTTCTTTCAAACGCTTTTGATAGTTCTCGGGATTATCCAGCGGGCTGCCGCCAGCCAGGCTGTACAACGCAACCGTATACGGCTCATTCTCTCCGGAAATAAGGACATAGCCTACTTCCATCGAGTCTTTCCCGATGGGGATCAGGAACGCTTTTTCATCATCCTTGATGAGATCCGCATCTTTTCCGGGATCGAGGCGTTGCATGCCTCCGACGCGCATGATGGTACCCATGGGAACACTCGTCTGTGCAAGCGTAAGGAATGCGGAGTCGATCGCTTTGTCTCCAACGCCGCGGTTGCCACCGGTCTCAATCTCCGCAGGCGACGTGCCCCAATGCATCCCAAGTTCATCGGAGAGACTGTACGTCCCTTGCCGTGTGATATTTTTCACATGCTCTTTCTCTTGCGTGGCAAAGCTATCCAGCTCTGCTCCTTTTTTAGCTTGGCGCTCCTCATACGTCTCCTCTTTTTGAGGTGTTTGCGAAGCGGCCAATTTCTGCTTTTCAATTTCGATAACGGTTTTTGTAATTTCTTCGCGTGCATCCTCCGGCAAACCGTAGAACTTTACGATTGCATCAACCTCCTTGCGCATCGCGTCTGGCGGGAGCTTCCCGTCTTTTGCTTCCTGCAGTTGCTCAGAAAGACGCGCATGGACAGTAAGTGCTGCCTCATGCAAAGCGACTTTCGCTGCGATGCGTTCTTGTACCTTCGCATAGGCTTCCTTATCCCATGGCATTGCCTGTGCGTCGCGCAGTGACCTCACTGCATTTTCGATTTCCACCTTGGTAAGCGGCCTGTCGATTTTCTTGCCTTGCTGCTCTTCAAGAAGTTCCCGCGCAAGAGCCTCCTTTTGTACATCAAGCAATACAAGCCTGCGCTTTGCATTTGCACGCTGCTCTCGCTTGTATCCGTCGTGGTTCTCTGTTTTTTCATTCTTTCGCAACTGTTCAGGGTCTCCACGCTGGATTTTCTCTACGATTGCACCCTCCATACCATCGAGTCCGTTACTTTCATACGCCTTGCGCGGTACGCCGTACTCGTCGTTTGCAAAGAGCGTGAATTGGCCGAATTTCTCTTGAGAAGGATGAATGTCTGTTCTAATTTTTCCGAGTTCTACAATTTTTGTCGTACCGGTGACTTCGAAACCGCCTGTGGAATTAATTGTGGCAAGCAAAGCGGGAGCGTTGGTAAACGCGCCTGATTTTTCGAGCGCAGCAATTGCTTCCCCGATCGGACCATTCAAACTCTGCATACTCTCCTTCATTTCTATGATGCCAAGCTCCTTTTTTTGATCTTCGATGGACATCGGAGGGTTCATGGTTTTTAACTTTTCAATGTCAGCAATAAATTCTGCAGAAACGCGATGTGATGGAGAATGTAGACGATTAAAATATTGCACACGATCATCGAGTGTGTGGTATACATCGAGCAGACCGATAAGATTCTCAACGCCTTCCGGCATCACTGTAGTTTCCGTGTCGAGCGCCTTTCTTTTTTGCTGCAAATCCTCCAGATTTTTGATGCGGTTTCGGTACGAGTCTGTATTGGTATCTCCGCCGTTTTCCGTTCGATCAATCGCTTTTTGCTCAGAAGCAATGAGCACGTCGAGAGTAGCCTTTTGGCTGTCTATTCGCTCTTGCGTACGCTCGGCATCGCGCTGCATCCTCTGGAAATAGTCCACGGTGAAATCAGCAACCGTGCGATTGCGAATATCCTGTGCTCCGGGAGCGGGCGGGATATACCGTTCGGCGGTTATGCTCCAAAGAGCGATACTAGGCGCCGAAACATCGTCGACACTTAGGGGCTCCGGCGTGGTAGAAATCTTTATATCGCTATATTCCGGATAACCGGCACCCAGCCTCGCCGCCATCTCCTGCATTTGTTCATTCATGCGCGCGACTTCGGGCAGTTCCTTAAAATGCTCCTTCACCCACTGCGTTTTATGCTCGCGGAGAATGATTGCGTTTTCAGGATCTTTAATCTGCTCCATGAATTCCTTATTTTGTACTGCAGAGGGTGAAAGTTCCCACTCTCCTGTTTGCACATTTTGTACCCATGCGTTCTCGGGGATCACCATGGGGATCTTTCTAAATTCTCCATCTCCAACTTTTTCCCAGCCGACGCTCGCCATGCCCCGTTCCTCTTTTTCTTGAGGAGATTCATCCGGTGCTCCGGATTGCGGTTCACTATTGGCCGGAGTATCAAACAGCGATGGTTCGGGTGCGGAAGCGGGAATATTTAGTGGTGGCGCGGGAGGGGGTGCCTCAGATTCTGCGGCGATCGCTCCTTGTGCATCGTCCTGTGTTGGCTCAGGGTTTTTCAAAACCGGATCTTCTTTAGGGGCATCACTTCCAATCGAAACAAATGTTGTTTCTGGAGGTTGTACTTCTGATGTGTTTGTGTCGGACAAACTGTTTGCTGGGGGATTCTCTTTGTTTGTAGTTGCAACGCTCTGCGCACTTGCAAGTGCAGCGTCGATCTTTTCTTGTAGTACTGTAAATTTCTTTAAAACGGCTTTCTGTTGCTCTGCACGATCTTCTGCCTCTTTTTGCTGTGTCAGAAGTGCATTGACTTTTTGTGTCGCAGCATCGATCACTTTCTGGTCTCCGTCGAATAAAATAGCATCGAGTTCTTCACGCGCATTTTTAATCGGCTCGTCGTATGCACGCACTGCATCCGTCGCCACTTTGCTTCGCATCAGCGCATCATCTGTCTGTACGGCAACAGTGTTTTTTATGTCCTGTATCTTCCGTGGATCAGGCTCGCTATTTTTATAAAGCGTAAAGCTGCCTTCGGCATTCTTCAACCCCTGAGCGTCACCGGACGATTGCGGTTTTCGTGTTTGCTCCGCAGTAGGAATCCACCCATGGTCTCCAAAGTATTTCTCGAATGCTTTGATGAGCTTGCGGAGTACTTCCGCCAGCGTCATTTCCGGCTCGCGCTCCGCACCCGACTGCGGCTGCTTCGCAATACGCTCCAAAGCAGCAATTGGCTTTGCCAATGCTTCCGGCCTTTTCGCGTACTCCTGTTCAATCAGTTTTTGCAGTTCATCCGGAGTCTTCGGTGTCGCAAGACCTCTGAGAATCAACTCTTGTACCAGATCAAAAAATGTCTCGGACTCAGGGAGGCGCAGTGCGGCAAGAACCTCCGGCTCACGTTGCGGTGAAATATTTTGGTACTCGCAGAATTTTCTACTGAGCTCCTCCGTAAACTCCTCTCCAGGAATTGCTCGCGCGCGTTCTTTTGCGCTTTCTCGATTGTTCAACACTTTGGCAATGTCCTCCTTGGTCAGAAG
>CAYGDT010000075.1:0-6266 GCA_964348745.1 uncultured Candidatus Peribacteria bacterium | reverse complement strand
TATAGATTGTAAGTAGTCTCGTCAATCCTTCACATGCTTCTTTTTTTGTAATGCAGCAATATTCTTCGTAAGTTCCCCGATCCATTCGATATCTTTTTTGTGTTTGAGAGAAAGTTGATCAAAGTGGATCTTGAGTGTGTTTCCGCTGATCCGCCATTGGGAACTGACGCTGAGAATCTGCATGATCTCCTTGGCGGTGACCGACGCATGCAACGTGAGGATGATCTCTGCCTTACTTGTATCGTTCCGCGAAGTCCCCGAGAGAGACGGCGTGGAATCCATTTTCACACGCAGAACTCCTCCGCGGCGGCATGCAATTTTAAGCTCGAGAATAGCAAAAAGATTGGTAACAGGATCGGGCAGCGCTCCGTATTCTTCCAAAAGATCCTGACGAAATTCTTTGAGGATCGTTTCATCCTCGGCGGCGGCGAGCTTTTGGTAGACAGAGATCCTCTCTTGTTCATCGGGGACGTAGTAGCTCGGGAGCATCGCGGCGACCGGCAGGAGAATTTCCACATTGATCTCCTCTTCGACGTCTCCTTTGCGTCCGGATTTCAGGTCTTCTACTGCCGCTTTGAGCATACGAAGATAATGGCTGACACCGACGGTCTGCATGGTTCCCGACTGCTCTCCGCCCAAAATTTCCCCTGCACCGCGGATCTCGAGATCGCGCATCGCAACTTGGAACCCGCTCCCCAGTTCACATGCCTCCACAATGGCACGCAAACGCTTCCTGGCGTCGTCTTTGAGCTTCTGACCATGGTAGAGGAAATATGCGTACGCCTGCGTCCTGGAGCGTCCTACGCGGCCGCGCAGCTGATAGAGCTGTGCGAGACCAAAACATTCCGCAGCGTTAACGACGAGGGTATTGGCTTTGGGCAGGTCGATGCCGTTTTCGATGATGGTGGAACTCACGAGCACGTCATACTCACCTTTTTTGAACGCCACGATGCGCTTCTCGAGATCATCGGATTTCAGTTGTCCGTGCCCTACGATGAACTTTGCCTTCGGCACAAGTTCTCTGAGTTTGTCGGCAAACGCATCAATGGTTTCCACGCGATTATGGAGCACGTAGATCTGACCGCCGCGCTCAAGCTCGCTTTCGATTGCCTGTTTGATGAGCGCGTCACTGTACTTGCGCACTTCCGTGATGATCGGGAGCCTGCCCGGGGGCGGGGTGGTGATCGTGGAGATATCGCGAAGCTTGTGGAGACCGAGGTTCAATGTGCGCGGGATGGGTGTTGCAGTGAGCGTGAGGATGTCGACATTGCTGCGCATCTCTTTGAAACGCTCTTTTTGCTGCACGCCAAACCGCTGCTCTTCGTCGACGATTACCAGACCCAGATTCAAAAAAGCCACATCGGGCTGCAGCAACCTGTGGGTGCCGATAACAATGTCCACATCACCTTTGCGCAGTTGTTCGATAGTCACTCGCTGCTCAGCTGCGGATCGAAACCTGCTGAGCATCGCAACACGAATGGAGAATCCCTCCATGCGTTTCACGAAGCTCTCGTAATGCTGTGCGGCGAGAATCGTGATCGGAGCAACCACGGCGACTTGCTTGCCTCCGCGCACAGCCTTGAATGCCGCGCGCATGGCCACTTCTGTTTTCCCGAATCCCACATCTCCGCAGACAAGCCTGTCCATAGGGTGCTCGTCCTCCATGTCGGCCGTAATATCTTCGATCGCCTTGATCTGACCCGGCGTTTCTTCATACGGAAACGCTTCTGCGAACTTCTGCATGAGCGCATCATCATCGGGGTATGCATGCCCTTTGGATCGGGCGCGCTTTGCGTAGAGTTCGAGCAGTTCCTTGGCAATCTTCTGGGTCTCCTCCTGCATCTTCCTTGTAATTTTTTTCCAGTCTCCGGTTCCGAGCCGCGTCAGCACGGGCTCTTGTCCTTCTTCATGCACGAATTTACTCAGTTTATCGGCCTGATCGACGGGAACAAACAACTTGTCTCCCTCGGCATAGGTCAGTTCCAGATATTCGCGGAGCGTTTCATCGACTTCTTTCTGCGTCATCCCCTCGAAATAACCGATGCCGTGTTCCATGTGCACCACGTAATCACCCGGCACGAGCGATGTAATAAAATCAAGCGCGAGTTTCTGCACACTCCGTTGCTTCCCCGCTTTTTTCAATGAGAAGATTTCACGATCGGTCAGTAGAGCACACTGCATGTCGGGGTTTTGCAGTGAGTGAGGCAGTAGGTCATCCGTACTGGCTCCCACAAGCGTAATTGCACCCTTTCTCCGCTCTTCTTTTCGCGCAAAAGGAATGTGTTCTTCTTCGCAAATACCCTGTAATTCTTCGATACGCTTTGTCACGACCACGAGCGACCAACCCTGCTGCAATTTATCGCGAACGTCGTTGAGGAAATCTGAAAGCGTGTAGAACTTCAACACCGAGAGATACCGAAGGTGCACGTGGTTTTCCTGCGACTCCGGAAACGGAGTGAAGCGGAGGAATTTTGTTTTCAATGCGGGCTCCAAATCGTCTTGGTCATCGAGAATAAGAAGATGGTCATCGGAGATCTGGCCGCGCAGCGGCGTTGTTTTTTCGTAGAACACAGGGTAAATCTGCAATGGCTCTTTGTAGGGTGTCACATCGGAGAGATCATCTTTATACACCTGAAACACTGCGCCGATGGAATCAAACTCCAATGAAACGCGATAGGGGTGATCGGATTGTATGGGGAAAATATCGAATGTGTCACCACTTCTTCGATACTCGCCGGGGTGCAAATACAGATCCTCACCATGGGCATACCCAAGGTCGATCAATGTTTCCACAACCTGTGTAAAATTAATTCTTTGACCTTCTTGCAGCAGAATTTTTCGTTTGATCAGATCCGCGTAATCGGGAAATGGCGTCTCCCATGTTTCTCTGGAGCACACGAACACGGGAGCATCCGCCCCTTCCATAAACCGCAGGAATGTTTGAAGGGCGGCGGGGATAATTTCATTGTTTTCATTTTCGATGCTTGTAAGCGTTGTGGGTTTGACCTCAAAAAAATGCAACCAGTGCGACAATGCTTCAACGTGGTTCTTGTTCTCTGTTACCAGAAGCGTTGTTTGTGGTGCATGGGAAAGAATCGAACTGATGAGGAGTGTTTTTGCCGTTTCGTTGGATGCGCCAGACACGATGAGCCGCCGCTTTTCTAAAAGCAGATTGCTTAAGTCCCGATGGGTGGTATTCCCTACAAGAAGCGAGGGATGCATAAACGGATGATTGGTGATTGGTGATTGGTGATTTGTTATTAGTAATTCGAAATTTATCGAATACCTATCTAAACTAAGCCAATAACTCATCACAAATAACGCGTAATTTTACTCTTGAATTCGCAGCGGCATTATTAAGTGCAGCATATTCGCCTTGCTTGGCACATGAAACACTGCGGGATGCATACTGTCGCTCAGAAGCATCTCAGTGACATCATCATCCACATGTGAAAGGAAATCAAGAAGATACGACGAGCTGAGCGCGATTTTATTGTCGTCGCCGCGCAATTCCATATCCATAGTCGCTTCATCGCGTCCGGATTGTGTTTGTGGTGTGGTGATATGCAAAGTGTTGTCACTCTTGCGAACGGTAAGCGTAAGATTGTTATTTGTTTCTTTAGCGAAGTAGTGCATGCGTTTTGTAATCGTTGCCAGATCTTTTGTTTTTATAGCTATTGTTGACTTGGTTTCATGGGGAATAATTTGTTTGTAATCAGGGAATTTCCCGTCGATCAACCGAGAGAGTAGTTGGGTGTGTCCGATACGCACCTCGATTTGTTGTGCACTGAGTGCGATATCCACAGTAGGTATTGTGGTTGAGATACCGTCTTCCCCTCCTTCTTTTTTTTCTTTCTTCTCTTTTTCGCCGCGATAGGACCCGAGAATATTTTTTAGCTCCTCCAACACTTTTGCCGGAATAATACAAGAAACAGGTGTGGTGGAGTTTTTCGTGCGGATTTTATACTCTGAAAGCCGATAACTGTCTGTTGCGACAAACACAAGGTGATCACCTTCATTATAAACATACACACCAGCGAGTACCGGACGAAGTGTGGTTTTTGCTGAAGCAAATGTAACCATGTGCAGCGCCTCAAGAAGTGGTTGTGTTTCAAGTGAAAATATTGTTTCTTTTTTAATGGAAGAAATTGTTGGATACTCTGTAGAAGCCTCACCTGCGATAATGGTTTTTGCATGAGATGATGTGCATTTTAATTGTGTGCCTTCATTTGTTTCAATAAGTACTTCTTTATCAGAATTATATTGTGCGAAGTTAATAATTGCTTTTGCTGGAACAGTAATAGATCCTTCGTTTTCTATATTTGCATCAAAACTTGTGACAATACTTAACTCAAGATCTGTTGCACTAAGAGTGCAACGCTTCCCTTCAGCTTTTAATAATACGTTTCCAAGAATCGGAAGTGCTTGCTGTCCGGAGATTGCACGTGTTACCAAATTAAGTGCCTGAAGCAAATCAAATGTTTTACACAAAAATTTCATAGCTCTATAAGAATAGGAAAGAGATAGTAATTAAAAATAGTAGTAATAGTAAGGGGTTTTCTTAAAAGAATTTTTACATTACAATCCGGTGTATTATTGTGGAAAACCACATCCCATAAGGAAGATTGCGCAGAAACAAGCCAATCAGGCTGTGGAAAGCATTGTGGATGATATGTGGAAAACTCGTGGAGAAGTGTACCCGTCAGCTGCATCTGTCCACAAAGAGCCATGAAACCCTTATCAAAGCCAAAAAAATGAACATATGTGGATAACCCCATATAATATGTAGAAGACTTCCTCTGTAGGTTATCCACAATTCTATGAACAATTGTGGTGGATACGGAAGATATCCACATTAAATCACACCCCTTTTTTGTAGTGTTTTCGCTCAAGAGGAGACGGGACTTCCGCAGTGTTTTCTCGGATCTCCAGAATACCGTTTTTCATATATGCAAACTTTCGGTCTCCAATATCTTCAGCAACAAACACAGGTGTACAGACAAATGTTCCGGAGCCGATCTTCACGCCGGGGTTCAGCGAGACTTGGACTCCAATGCGGCAATGATCACCGACGATACAGCCAAACTTCGTACGGTGCGTGTTTATCTTTTCACCTTTCACCATTGATGTAATTTCCCCTTCATCCAATCGGAAATTCCCTGTGGTTGCCCCGCCGCCAAACGAAACATTTCTTCCGATCACACTGTCACCGATGTAGTTCATGTGCGTCCAGACGTGACTATGGAGGACAGACCCCTTCACTTCGGTGCAGTAGCCGATGACGCAGTCATCGCCAATACTGGAATTGCGAACCAACGCGTTATTAGCAACTACCGCACGCTTGCCAATATACGCAGGTCCGCGGACAACGGCGTTATGCATAATCTTTGCACCTTCTTCCACGACGACGTTGCCGACAATCGCAGCGCTTGGGTGGATCTCCGCACTCGGGTGGATCTTCTGTTCCTTAATTTCCCCAAGAAGTCGCTGCGCGATATCGAGCATGTGCCATGGGTACTTCACCGCATTCCATACCCCTTCATTCCTAACAGCGCAGTAATGCTTGGTAGAAAAAAGTTGAGTGAGTGCCTGTTCGTAACCGTCGTCATGACTGCGATCAACATTTTGTAACGCTGTTGCAAGCGCCTGCGGATCGAGGTGTACATGTGCAACAATATTAATAAGATTGCTCGGCTCATTGCCTTCGCCGGGCTTTTCAACGATTCCCGTAATTCTATCGCCTGTTACCGAGAGATATCCGCCGGGAAAATACCGATCCACCGTCGCAGCGAGAATCGCGCCATCCCCCTTTGTTTTTAAAAGCGATGCATATGCCGAAGGATCAATAACATCATTACCACTGACGATCATCAACGGTGCACCACCATTATGTTTTAACAAACTTTCAACGGCACCGAGCATACCAAGCTCCAAATCTTCCTGCTCCACCATGGGAAGATCAGGAAAGATCGCGTGCGCCTCTTTCATATTATGCGCGCCGCCAACAAGGATGATGTTCTCGGCGCCTCCTGCACGAAGCCTCTCAACTTGGTGCTCCAACAATGTCTTGCCGCAGACAGGGAAAAGCGTCTTTTCGCTTAGAGGCCAAAATCGGGTGCTGCGACCGGAAAGGAGAAGAAAGATATTCATAACGATGTTCAGTGTAGCGGGCATGAACCTGCGTTCCCAGAATATAGCTTATAAAACAATCTTCTACCAATTTGTCCAGAGCAGGCTATGAAGATTCGCCGTGCTCCCTCCCCCCA
>CAYGDT010000074.1:0-6323 GCA_964348745.1 uncultured Candidatus Peribacteria bacterium | reverse complement strand
CCATCTGCGCGATTGCATTCTCGGCGGACTCGTCAACGTTTCCCTCACTGTCATGCTCGTCGCCTTGCGCGCAGTAGGTGGCAGCCTCCGCTCCGGGAAGCCAACGGTACGAGATACCGTAACGCGCCTTCGGGTCGTAGCGATCGGATGCCTTGAGTGATTTCAGTTTTTTTACATCCGTCACAAGCGCGCCGCGTTCGAGCTTCGCGGATTTTAGATTAAAGGGCTCCGTGGTGTAGATGCCTTCGGTCATTTGTTTGTCGGTCAGCACGATGACGGGCGTCTGGAATTTCTCGGCGTAGTTAAATGCCTCGGGCATCAGGTGAAAATTGTCCTGCGCGTCTGCAACACTCATAACAAGTCGCGGGAACTCGCCGTGAGCAGCGCCGACGGCAAGCAGCAGATCGCCCTGCGCCGTCCATGTCGGCAGACCCGTCGCAGGGCCCGGCCGCTGCGCGAGGATGAACACCGATGGATTTTCGATCAAGCCGTTTAACGAAATCGTTTCGCTCATGAGATCGAACCCTCCTCCCGCCGTAGCGGTCGCGGCTCGTGTTCCCATCAGCATCGCGCCGCTTACCATCTGCGCGGCGGTGATCTCGTCTTCCGCCTGCTTGATGATCATGCCGGTCTTGTTTTGCACTTCAGCAAGATACTCGAGAATCGGCGTGCTGGGAGTCATCGGGTATCCCGCGTACATGCGGCACCCTGCGTGGATCATCCCGAGTCCCATTGCCTGGCTGCCAAGGAGCAGCAACGCATCGGTCCACTTGGCATCGGCAGTCGGCAGCGACCCGTGCCATTCCTCCCGCACCTTTTCATCAGAAACCCACTGGGTTGCTCTATCGATCGCTGCGTAATTGAGTGCAAGGATCTTCTCTCCTTTATGCCCGAACTGTTGCTTGACCATCTCTTTAAGCTCTGTGGCATCGCGCTCAAGCAGCGCCCATACAACGGAGGTAATCAGGATATTGCTGATGATCGGAGGAGCTTTGAGTTCTTTGAGGAGTTTTTCGTTTGGCATGTACACAACCGACACCTTTTTCTTATCAAGTTTTTTGAGCTGACCCGCCGGAAACTTCCACTCCGGTGTTTGATGTAATAGGATGCCGCCTTCTTTCACGTCGTCCCAGTTTCGTTCCATGCCGTGATGGTTGAAGCATACGAGAATATCGACCTTCGTCTCCGTACTTTCAATCTTCTGGCTGGAAACATCCAACTGATAACTGCTGTGACCACCTTTAATGAGCGACATGTATTCGCGATACCCGAACACACAGTACCCCCCGCGCTTGAGGCCCTTCGCGCACATCTCCCCCACAGAGTTGATACCCTGACCTTGCGCGCCCGTTATTTTGATAGAAATACGATGCATTGGAATACTGAGAACGAATCACTAATCACTAATCACTAATCACTAATCACCAATCACTAATTTTGGGAAGTAATACATGTCACAAGCTTTTCACACCACTGCCGTATCTTCTCCTCCTGTCCAAACGGTTCATTGATGATCGTCAGCGGATCGAGGCAGTAGTCACCGTTATGATCCTTGAGAAATTTTCGCAGATACTCCCCCGCTCGCCCGGTGTAGTAATACCGATCGTCACCGAGTGCGATATGGCTGCAGCGCTTGCCTGCGAGATCGATATCCTTTGCAGTCTTAAAAACAATCTGATACATGTACGGGTGAAGCTGCCCTTCGATCCCTCCGGTGTTCCACGTTCCCGATGCGAGAATGAGAAAATCTCCCCGCGCCAGATCTTCAACCTTCGCCGCTTCCGCGCGCGTGAGTAGCGCTTCATAGCCGGCTGCACGCAATGCATCGGCGATAACCGTGCACACGTACTCGGTGTGACCGGAACCCGAAGCATAGAGAAGATGAATGCAAGACACACAGTCATTGTACAGAGGTTACCGCGCACGTTATAGGAAGAAACTAGATTTCAGCGCTGTCCTCTTGCGGTGAAATCCCAATCATATACGCAAAATTGCGCCGTGTGAGCAGTCCGACATTACGCGCATGCTGCGGAGGGGAAACCACCACATTAGCATCCACGGCAAATTGATAGATTTCTTGAGGGGTGACGTTCAGAGAACCACCACGAGCCTCCTGTAATGCACGCAGATCCGTTAGAGCTAACTCTCTCAGGAGATCATTCACTCTGGCAGCGGTGCCTTGGCACTGTGGCAGTTGTTGAAGATGTGCTGGAATCTGATCCAAACGTCGTTGGAGTGAAACGAGCAACTGTGCTTCTGTAGGCAATCCGTCAGGATCTGGAAGAGGTGTGCCGGAAGCGGAAGAAAGAAGCGGAATCATAAAGCCGGCGCATTCTAAGAATTATTCTCCAAAATGCAAGAAGATTTTTTAAGTGGCGCTCTATTCATGACTAACGATCGTCGACTGCAGGTACGCAATCTGATTCGGCTGGAAGTTCGGTTGTTCCCGATTCTCGAAGGAATCCCAGTCCGCAAAAATACCATCACAAACGAACTGCGTCATGATCGCGAGCACAGCATCGCGAGTCAGCATGCGCCCCACCGGAACATCAGCATGATCGTGCTGAGCAAGTGCATCTCTGTGTGAAATCAGTTGATCGATATGCCAACGAAACGTAGAGCAATCCCCTTGGAGAATTCCTAAAGTAACAATAGCATCTGCAGTGGATTGCAGAGATGAAACTGCGCTCTGGGGAGGTGCCAGAGTGAGCACATCCAAAGCCGATGATTCAAGAATAGATGGCGCCATAAAGCCGGTGCATTTTGCGAATATTCGATGGAATAGCAAGGAAATTGTTAAGAAAGCTAATTTATGTTAAAATATTGAAGTAAACCTGCAATGCATGAGCCTCTTTGAACCTTCCTCCATTGCCGTTATCGGTGCATCGGCAACACCCGGAAAGGTGGGGCATGACATTGTAAGAAATCTCGTTGAGGAAGGATTTGCCGGTGCAATCTATCCCATTAACCCAAAAGAAAAAGAAATTCTTGGCAAGAAGTCCTTTGCGTCCGTAAAAGAAATTCCCGGCACAATCGATCTTGCAATCATCGTCATTCCGGCGAAGCTCGTCCCTGCAGTACTTATGGAATGTGCGGAAAAAAAGATTGAAAATGTCGTGATCATTTCTGCCGGCTTCGGCGAAGTGCACACGAAGGAGGGAGACGCACTGGAAAAACAGATCCGTCAAATTACCATCGATGACCGAATCGCCAATCACCAATCACCAATCACTCTCGTTGGCCCCAACTGCCTCGGTATTTTGCGCACGAGCCATAAGATGAACGCGTCGTTTGCCACAAAACTACCTCCGGACGGTCCGGTCGCTTTGATCTCCCAATCGGGTGCGATGGCGGTCGCCATCATGGATGCATCGTTTACGATCGGCATCGGCTACAGTTTCGTTGCGTCCATCGGTAACAAGACCGTCATGGATGAGTGCGATTTTTTGGAACGTGCAGCAAGCGACGACCAAACGACCGTCATTGGTTTTTATTTGGAAAGTATCAAAGACGGAGCGCGATTCCTGCGCACAGCAACCGAAGTGGCACGCAAGAAGCACATCGTGCTTCTGAAAGCGGGAACATCGCAGCACGGTGCGCAGGCCGCGGCCTCGCATACCGGCGCGCTCGCGGGAAGCGATGCCGGTATCGATGCGCTCTGCGCCCAGAGCGGCATCGTCCGTGCGCACGATACGGAAGAATTTCTCGACCTGCTCCAAGTACTGAGCAACCAGCCGGCCCTGCGATCACCCAATATCGCGATCATCACCAATGCGGGTGGTCCGGGAATTCTCGCAACCGATGCAGCGGAGAGAGCGCATTTGAAGATGCCTCCACTCGGCGCGGCGATCAACGCGAAACTCAAAACGGCGCTTCCTGCTGCTGCAAGTACCGGTAACCCAATCGACTTAATCGGCGATGCAGGAACCGATCGCTACGTCGCCGCATTGAAGGCTGTCGGCGATGAACCCGACATTGATGGCGTTGCGGTGATTCTCACTCCGCAAGTCATGACGCCGTGCGAAGAGATCGCAAACGCCGTGATCGCATGGAAAAAAACACACTCGATGATGCCGATCGTCGCCAGTTTTATGGGAGGAGCAAGTGTGAGCGATGCGCGGTTGATGTTGCAACGCAGCGGTGTGCCCTGCTTTGATACGCCGGAACGAGCAATCCACGCACTCGGCGCACTGCGCACTCCGGACGACAAATCTCCTCCTTATACAGCACGAACGCAGGATGATTCCCGCGCTGCATCGGCTGCGCAATTGCTCGGCGACTATACGGGGTTGATTCCCGAGGATGCAGTGAACGAACTGTTTGCACTCTACGGCATTCCCCTTCCGGTACAGCGGCTTGCAACAAGCGAAGAGGAAGCAGTGCAGTTTGCGCAGGAAATCGGCTATCCGGTCATCGCAAAAATTTCCGCTCCGAGCATCATCCATAAAACGGATGTCGGCGGAATCAAAGCGCATCTGTTAAACGATGGTGATGTTCGTAACGCCTATCGGGAGATCATCGCAAACGTGCAACCGCACCTCCCCGCGCCGCACGCTCCACCGCCCAACCCGCATTTGCGAGGCGTCCTCATCCAGCAGTTTCTGCCTGCGGGCAACGAATTCATTGTCGGCGCGACGCGCGATTCGTCGTTCGGACACTTGGTCATGGTAGGTCTCGGAGGCATTTACACAGAACTGCTTCAAGACACGGCGTTTCGCATCGCACCGATCGGACACTCCGAAGCGTACCGTATGCTTTCCGAACTCACCTCCTGGAAACTACTTCTTGGGATGCGCGGCAGCGCACAGCTGGATATCGAAAACGTCGCGAAGCTGGTGGAAACAGTTTCACAGCTCGTCACCGACTGCCCGCAGATCAAAGATATCGATTTGAATCCGGTGTTTGTGAAGGAGAAAAGTGTGATCGTTGCGGATGCGAAGGTAGTGATTGGATAGAAGATACATCCTCTCGTCACCGTTGCGTCCAAACTCGTTCCCCGATAAGCTTTCATCACTATGAAACTTGAAACACTCTTTCGACGTGCTGTGGAGATCGGCATGCAAGCCGACGTCCGTGATAAGAAATTCTTTGAAAAGCAATTTAAGAAAGTGAAAGAACGCGCAAAGAAACTCGATGGGTGGCAGAAGGAAATCTTCGACGATGAGCGCACATGGAACCCCTACCCCGACTGTCGTGTGATCAATGGAACGGGGAAAGAAGAAGTAAAGACTCTCATGGTTGGTATCGACATCGAAACGCCCGAGGTGCTGCTCTGTGACCGCCTGCGCGAGAAGGGCACCAAGATCGACTGTCTCTTTATCCATCATCCCGAAGGCCGTGCGCTCGCCGATCTCGATAAAGTAATGACCCTGCAGGTGGACGTTCTCGCCAGCCACGGTGTGCCGGTCAACCACTCCGAAGGGCAGCTCAAGCCGCGCATGGACAAAATCTGGAGATCGATCCACGCCGATAACCTTTTCCGTACCGAGCGCGCTGCGGAATTACTCGGCATTCCCGCCTTCTGCTGCCACACCATCACCGACAACCTTGTGTGGAGGTTTATGGAAAAAGAAATCTGCTCGAAAGAGCACGACGACCTAAGCAGCATCCTCGATGCGATTATGAAGATCCCCGAGTACGCGTACTACGCAAAGAAAGGAAATCCTCCGATCATCGTCAACGGCAGCCCGGGAAACCGCACGGGAAAGATCGCCGCTACGGAGTTCACCGGCGGAACCAACGGTCCGGAAGAACAGCTTGTGGAACAGAGTAAGGCGGGGGTTGGAACCATCCTCTCCATGCATGTGACCGAGAAAACGCTCGAAGCAGCCAAGGAACATCATGTGAATATGATCCAATGTTCGCACATGGCATCCGACGCCATCGGTATCAACCTGCTGCTCGATAAACTCGAAAAGGAGGAAAAAGGACTCAAGACGATCGATACATCAGGGTTTATCCGTGTGAAGCGGAAATAGAAACCTTGTGTAATCCCTCACCCAGCGAACGCTTGCCTGCCGCAGGAAGGTTGCCTACGTGCCTGTCTGCTCCTCGAGTCTGAGCCTCGGAGTCGAAGACCGACAGGCAGGCCTGCCTCTGCCGGCAGGCAGGCGCGCCATATCAGAAATGTAACGAGAACATAACATTTCAAATTTGTAGGAAAATCTGGCAATCCTGGCTCTTAGAGCCTTGATTTCTTTGGATGTCCTCCCTAGAATCCGCGTAATTTACAACTATACATTATGAAATCCACTATTTCGGCTTCGAAAAGCCAAAAAAATGCTTCCGAAACAAATCCTTTTGACAGTATTACAGTACTGGAA
>CAYGDT010000073.1:0-6441 GCA_964348745.1 uncultured Candidatus Peribacteria bacterium | reverse complement strand
GTATTATAGGATTCCCTTAATACTTCATACTTACCCCTTAATACTTTCTCTCTGTACTATGCATAAACTTCTCGCCTCTCTTTCTCTGGTTTGTCTTCTCTCTGCCTGTTCCACAGGTGGTGCGACTTCGTCGCGTCCTCCGCAGGGCAACCCCAATGCCACGGTTTTGGTCGAGGAGTTTGCGGATTTCCAGTGTCCCGCGTGCCGCACGGCACATGCGACGGTATCAAAGCCGATCGTGGCTAAGTACGGCAGCTCCATTCGTTTTGAGTTCAAGCATTTTCCATTACGCTCCATACACCGCTTTGCATTGGATGCCGCCGAAATGAGTGAGTGTGCCGCCGATCAGGGCAAATTTTGGGAGTTTACCGATCTTGCGTACGAACATCAGGAGGACCTCAGCATTGAAACGCTGATGGAATGGGCAGAGTCGCTCGGTCTCGATACCGATCGCGCGGAGCGTTGCTATAAGTCTCACGACAAGCGCAGTATCGTGCTTGCCGATTACAAAGAAGGCCGCGACCGAGGTGTTCAGGGAACGCCGACGTTCTTCGTCAACGGTCAGCAAGTTCAGACGGGGGTCGATACGTTGAGTGCCGCAATCGATCAGGCATTGAAGGGATCGACAATGCCATTGTAATCTTCGTTTAGTTCATCGGATTGATCTGTGCGAATCCATAGAGCAGACCGAGCTTTACGTCCCAGAGTGCGATGCTCCGGTAGATCTTCGGATCATCGATCTTCTGCGTGATGATAAAGGACTGAGCTCCATACGGGACGCGCACGATACCGACATCGATTGCCGTGGCATCCGGGAATGTTTCTGCATCGCGCGGATCGACTACCGTCGAGAGGAATGCGTGCAGCTCAGGCCCAGGTGCTGTGACGAAGTTCGGACCGAAATGGACGATATTGTTTAAAAGAAGCACCTCGCCTTCGGCGTACTCTTTTATTTCGATGAATGAGCCTTTGATTCCTTTTCTTTGCAACTGTTTTGCTTCCGTAGATTTAATGAGCCATGCCTTTTTTGTGTCGTCAATAATCTTCTTTTTTGTAGTATCTAAAATGATCGGATCGTTCTGAATGTCAAATTCCACCATGGTGTCGACCATCTCGTTTGCAAACAATTCCACGTAGAGAGGGTTACCAAGCAGTGCGTTTGGGTCGGCTTGATAGGCTGCTTTGCTACATCCACAAAGGAGTAGTGGAGCAAACAACAACGGTAGATATCGGGTTTTCATAGGAAGCGCGGGGAATTGCTTCAGTATTGTAGGGTGCTCTCCTGAGTACACAAGCCGAATGATTGCATTTTCTACCCAGCGATCGCCAAGCTGCCTTCCGACGGAGACCTCGATGTCCGCGATACCGGATCGCTATAACGCACGCCATGTTTCTCCAGTGTTCGTGCAGCCCGTTTGATGCGGTGATTGAGCGAGTAGGCGACGTAGGAGTTCTGACCGGCCGATACTCCGTCGACAATCAGATTCGTCCAGTACCAAAACGACCAACAACTTTTGTTTGCTTCGGCTTTTTCCACGAATGCATCCGCGCCGCTGGAACTCAAAAATACATTTTGAGGACCGATACCCTTGTCACGGATAGAGGGCTGATGGAACCCGTCGACGAAGTTGTTTTCAAGACCGTCACTATGGCCGTCTCCGGTCGGACTGAGGCGCTCCGCAGTTTCCTCGATCGATTGATCGTGCAGTTTCTCCTCAAGTGATTCCGTCAGGTATCCGCGTTCCTGACACCATGTGCGGTTATAGACCGTCGTCGTGACACACTGCAGACAGTCTGCTCCTTTGGAGAGCGCTTTGCGGTAGATCGGCTGCAGCGAAGGGGGAAGCAACGAAAGTACCATTTCAATTTCATTGTTGGCGTTGCGTATTTCTTCGTGGTCGTCTGCTGTTTCTTTTTGCCCGCTGCGTTTCTTATCGAATGCGCGGAGGTACTTTTCCATCGATTGCAGTTCGGCGATATCCTCCTGCGTTTCCGCCAGTGGCCACGCATGGCGAAGAAAATGTTCGGCTTCTTCCCAATTTTCCAGATCGAGCGCGTGGCGCACTTTTCCTTTTGCATCTTGTATGAGCGTATCTTTGGGATTGCCGTTCTCGATATGCAGCCGCCGTTCCGCTTCCTCCACGTAACTTAAACGCTGAGCGTAACTTAGCTTTAAAAACTGCTCTTCGCTCAGGCGACTAAAACCTTGGGGCACCTTACCGGTCACCATGCCGTGTTCCACTTTGTCATAGCGGAAACGAACCTTCGCCCAATCTTTTATAAAGTCTTTGAGTTCCTGCAGCGTGCGCTTGCCTTCCAATACGTGTAACGCCCACCCGCCGATTTTGTCCGAGCTGATGTACCCTGCGGCTGCAGCGGCCTGCAGAACGTTTCTCGTCTCACTATGGAGCACTTCCTTATGGGTTTTCTTTGCTGTCAGAGTGGCTTTCACTGTGGCATTCAGTCCTTCTTTTTTATCGAAATGCAATGCGCGGAATTTCTTGTCATCGAGGAACGTCTTGAGTTCCTTCACATCTTTTTCCGTAAGGTTCTTCATGAGCGGATCTTTCAATAATGTGGAGCGAGCACTGTGGACGCGGCGCCAACCGGTGACGTAGGACGGAAACTGCTGCGTGAGAAAGTATTCTTTCGCCCGATGGTTGACCGAAGGATCTTTGAACCGCGCGATCCATTTCTTGCGGGAATCTTCGGAAATGAGTTCGTCTTTCATCGCGGCGTCCAGCGCACTCTCCAGATCCCTAAAGAGCGGGATTTCGTTTTCGTGCATGGGAAGTGCAAGCAGCACTTCTTCGATGAGTGCCTTGCGTTGATCAAAGGAAAGCGCATCAAGGAAGAAATCATCGTCTCTGATTTTTGCGCTGAGCGCTTTCATGCGCGGATCTGTAGAATTTTCCAGCGCTTTCATGCGCGGATCGCGCAGAATGCCCTGCCTCTTTCCTGCAAGCGTGTAACGCTTGCTGAGATAATCAGGAAGCACGCGTGAGATGGAGAGTTCCTTTTCCTTGTAATCGCGGCCTTTGTCCCGCACCCATTTCACCCATTCGTCCAAGGATTTCTCTGAAATCACATTTTGTGACAGTGCGCGCTGAAGAGGGGGGAGAAACTGGCCATGGTACAGTTCGAGCGCCGACTGTGCGCGTTTTTGATAGTCGAGGCGGTACCATTTTTCCGCTTCGTAGATCTGCTCAGTATCCCGTTCATCAATACTCTCGATCCAGCGTTTCAGTTGCTGTGTTTCGTAGGTGGATGCAAGCCCCAGCCGATCGTGCGTCAAATGAACGTACTCGTCGTACTTGCTGCGCATGGCATCGTACAAACCGGTCGAAACGTCGTACTTCGTGTCTGGATAACGATCCTGAGAATCGGATTTCGTATCTTCGTAGGCAATCTGGTCGCTCATGCGTACGGTATTGTAGGTGCGGGGGTGGAGATAGCAATTTGTTTCGCGGGGATTTGTGGTAGGATTGCAACCTTACGAGTTCTTAGTTCTTAGTTATTAGTTCCTAGTTAACCAAGAAACAATCACTAATCACCAATCACCAATTACTAATCACTAATCACCATGATCCTCTCCGACAAAGATATCAAGTTGGCAATTGCACAGGGGCGCGTGCGCGTGGAGTCGCAGCAACAGTCGCTCTTCGAACACATCCATGCGTCGTCCATGGACTTTCGTCTCGGAAACGCCTTCAAGCTCTACGAGCACAGCAAGTTTGCCGTGCTCGATCCTATGAATCCCGATTCCTTCGCGGGGAATATGCGCACGATTACCGTCGCCGATGGCGACAGTTTTATCGTGCAACCGGGGGAGTTCGTGCTGGGCGTCACGCAGGAGAAGATCACGCTGCCCGACGATCTCGTCGCGCGCGTGGAGGGTCGCAGCAGTCTCGGGCGGCTCGGTATCATCGTGCACTCGACCGCGGGTTTCGTGGATCCGGGGTTCTCCGGCACTATCACTTTGGAGATCTCCAACTTAAACCGTCTTCCCGTCGCGCTGTATCCGGGTATGCGCATCTGCCAGATCGCATTTGAGCAAATGAGTAGCGCTGCCGATACGCCGTACTACAACAAACCGTTCTCCAAGTATCAGGGGCAGATCCTCCCCGAGGAGAGTCGTCTCTCCATCGATCCGGAATTCACCAAGCGTTCCAAGGTGCTTCCGATAGGGGAGGAGGTGAAGGTGGGGTCTTAGACCCTTGCAATTCAGGCACATTTCCTGTAGAACAAGCTCCAATATTTTTTTCGTAATTGTTATGTCCGAATTGAATCAAGGCGCAGAAGGTTCTGGAGCAAATGACACGCATCACACACTGGCAGACAGGATTCCTATGTACCAGGAGTACTCCATGTCCCGTCGTACATTTAGCCGTGCTGTGGGTTTGTTGTTTGGGGTAGAGCTTGCAGGCAATGTCATCGGCAACGGCGGCCCTGTCACTGCACTGCTTTCCCGCAATGAAACCGATGCGCATGCTGAGCACGGGCACCAAGAAGGGCCAGAAGACATACATCCTCATGTGGAGGCGGAAGCTCAACGGCTCGTGGAGGAATTTGAGAAGTCTCACCCGGAATCCGCACAAATGACGGAGCGCGAAAGGCAGCTTCTCTTTGTTGATTACGCAGGAGTTGCGCTGTTCGGGCATGGTGTGAAAACTCTGATTGGAGGGAGGAACATCAATATGGCTCATTATGCATTGCTGGGGGGTCTGACGCGGTACAAATATGATCTTTCGGATAAGGAAGGGCGACATCACCTTGCGGCGGAGATGGAGTCCAGCCTCAAGGCGCTTGGCATTATCGCCGGAACAATTATCGGTGCCGAAGGAATGAATGCCGATCTTGTTGCGGCGTATGAAAAGGCCAAGGGAAAGAGCCCGGACGCAAAAGATCGGATAGCACTTATGACGATGCTTTCCTCATGTCTCAGTTCTGCTGCGACCACCGTGGGCAGTGCGACAATCCTCAAAGAGGTTTCCGCGGATCTCTGTAAGCTGGAGGGTCAGTTCGATGATGATGGAGAGCAACAGTACGACCCTAAAATGCTCGCGGTGTGCACGAGTCACATTAGCAACCTCTCGGGATTTGTACTCTTCGGTGATCCGCCCTTCATTGCCATGGTGGAAAAATACGGCTTTAAAGAAGCGGTTGTCTGGCAGGTGAAAGCTGCATTGCCATTGCTTGCATATTCCATGGTTTCCGCCACGTATAAGCTCAATAAAGCTATCGTGGAACGAGAGGGATTGCAGGGCAATGCCGCTCGCACGAAGGCCTTGAAGAATACGAAAGACGGATTGATGGGTAATGCATCGTTCCTGTGTTCCTTCCTTCTCACATCTCTTCGTAACGCAGCCAGTTATGCCGGCATGGGATCACAAGATACCGGCGGCATAGAGATATGGGTCGGGGAGAAGCTTATGGATACGCTCAAAAACATTTCCCGTCTTCCATTTAGCGACGAGTTCGATGTACCCGATCAGCCGCGCATGGGTATGGTGCACGGATCCGGAGTAGAGCGTGTGTTACATGAGCAAGATTCTCTGTTTCGACTCATAGAGGAAATAGCTTTTTATGAAGGACTGGATGGAGGCGTCAGAACAACAACGCTTCCCGATGACTTTGTTCCGAATCACACCACGCTGCATCGTTTGCGCGAAGCAATTGAACATCGCGATTACGCAGCTATTGGCGAAGTATGCGAAGAGCTGCATATCGCTGCCGGAGTATCTCGGAGTATCATTTCGCGCCTGCAAGATGTCCATGACAACGCTCAGCTGGACGACAGCGTGATTGAACCGAAGAAGAAAGGATGGCTCGAACGTGCAGATGTCGTTCATAACGTATTTAGCATCGACCGCATGAAGTCCGCGCTCGGGCATAATCTTGCAGACGTCGTGAACGTGTTTCCGTTCCAAGCAGGCTGCGTGCCGTTTCTCCTGACGGCATTCAACCACGCGCGGCAGGGGATTGAGGCGGGAGTGCGTGCGGCAGGAATGGATCCAGAAACCGGTGTTGGGCAAAAAGTAATGGAAGTTTCCATGTACCTGCTGATAGAGCATTTCAGCTGCGTCGCCGACAACTACGTAGGTTGTAAATTGGGTCTTGAGATTTTTCCGGACAAGCCGCAATTGGCGTTAATCTCTTCCATTCAAGGCGGTTCGCAAACAGCCATCGGGAATATGGCGAATGTCGCCCAGTTTGATTTACAAAAATTCTCGCTTGCCGCATCGGTGGGGCAGTGGAGACAACATGTGGATACCAAACTTGTGTGTCTTGCCTACGCGCTGGCGATCGGAGAATTGCAGAAGTTCAACATTCTTTCTGTACCGCCCGTTCAGAATGCGCCTGGTCACGCCCGGCATGCAGGAATGGTGGACGATACTGGATTCGAACCAGTGACCTTTCGAATGTGAATCGAACGCTCTA
>CAYGDT010000072.1:0-6494 GCA_964348745.1 uncultured Candidatus Peribacteria bacterium | reverse complement strand
CTCTACCACTGAGCTACCGACCCATTTCTTCAGCTGCTCAATCGATCGAGCAGAAGTCTACAAATGATGCACCAGATCTACAACACTTTTCTTGCTTTGATTCCACCGCCGGACGCTTTGGTTAAGAGTGCAACGGGCAATTCTTCATACCAACCGATCGCTCCATCACGACAATCGGCGTCGATCGTTCTGCCATGCGTGATGGCGTCGAATTCCGCGGCACTGAGATCAAAACGCACATACCCAGACAGTATCTCCTTGAGTGGGATGACATTCGTCCACTTGGCATTCTCTGGCAGGACTGCATCCTCGACCAGCCAGTCCCCCACCGCGGTCCGACGCAGCGACGCAAGATAACCGCCGACACGTAATGCAGCCCCGAGATCATTGGCAAGACTGCGGATATACGTCCCGCTTCCGCAGGCGACGCGCAGGGTAAGATCGGGGTACCGGTACGCCGCAATATCACACGCATCGATCACGACAGAGCGACTTGGCATCTCTGCCGATCGACCTTGACGCATCTTGCGGTAGGCGCGTTCACCGCCAATCTTAATGGCGCTTGCCAGTGGAGGCACTTGGTCGATGGTTCCCAGAAAATGACTGCGGATTGTCTGCAGCACGGCACTGTCATCTGGATCCACCACACCCGGTTTGCGATCAAACTCCTCAATGGGCCCCTCTCGATCATACGTCGCACTCACGGCACCGAACCGCACTTCGGCAAGATACTCCTTGGGGAGCCGCGTAAAGAGTTCCACGATCTTGAGCGCCTTGCTCCCGACAGCAAGCACTAAAAGTCCTGACGCAGCGGGATCCAGCGTACCGAGATGGCCGATCTTGCGCTCAGAAAGCTGACGCCGCACGATGGAAACGACATCATGGCTTGTCGGCCCTTCGGGCTTGTCGATCAGGAGGAACCCGTGACGCATGCGTGATAAAGGATAGTGAATAGAGGATAACGGATAACTGAGAGAGGATAACGGAGAAGTGGATAGAGGATAACAAATAACGGATAGAGAATAGAGGATAACGGATAGAGGACGAAAATACATCATGTGCTGGTAACGCTTTATCCACTTTTCACTATCCTCTATCCACTTTTCACTATCCTCTATCCACTTTTCACTATCCACTTTTCACTATCCTCTATCCACTTCTCCATAGAGACCCTATACTGGAACCCATGACGATTACGCCCACCTGGGATCTGTTCATCATCGTGTTCTTCGGACTGGTGATCACCTATAGCTTTATCATTGGAAAGAACGAAGCAGTGAAAATCATCATTTCCACCTATATAGCCGTTCTGGCAGTGGAGGGAATCGGAAACGTCATCGAGCGCCTGACGGGAGACTCCACGACGTTTCTCAGTATGGTTGGCCTGCCGTTTGACAGCACGATCCTCACGACAGTGAAGCTCGTTATTTTCATTGCACTGATCATTTTCATCTCCGTACGCAGCGGAATCGAAATCGACTACGCGAGAGAACACAATGGAGCGATCAACGTGATTCTGACAGCTATCTTTGGATTTGCTACAGCGGGCTTACTGCTGATCTCCCTCTTTATATTCGCAACAAATGTTTCGATCTTGGATCCGGCGATTGAGAAACAGGAAGTAATCGCCGCACTCATGAGCAAGAGCAAACTGATGCAGGCGATGATCCTCAACCAAGATCTCCTCTTCTCTCTGCCGGCACTTATTCTGATAGCCGTAGGCTTCCTCAGCAACGAACCGCGGGAAGAAGAGTAGAAATACTATGTTTTATAATGAAGAAAATATACTGTCAAGTCCCATTCGTATCCACACGTCGATCTTGCCTTGCGTAGCGATAAGAGAATCAGTAACAATAGAGAAAATTCCTTTCTACCAACAACTATGGTAAAAGCTCTCATCGATCTACCGTTGCGTATTTCATACGCAGGTCTCCTACTCCTGTCTGCCCCAAAGGCATTCGCACAGGATCTCTTTGGTCCCGTTCCAGACATCGGAGGAGTGGACGGCACCGATACCGGCGCGATTCGCTCCGGCATCCTGAAAGTTCTCGACATCATCCTTGGCTTCATGGCTTTGATCGCCGTGATCGTCATCGTCATCGCCGGTATCCGACTCGTCGTATCGCAGGGTGAAGAGGGAGAAAAGGATAAGGCAAAGAAAGCTATTTTCTACGCAATTATTGGATTGATAGTTATTCTTCTCGCTCAGGCGATCGTCGGGTTCATCCAAGACATCTCAACCGATCTCTAGATCCTTGGAACTTCCTCGTGAAATGAAAACGCCTCCGCACTCCGGAGGCGTTTTACTATAAAGCTTTTGTCGCTACAGTCGGCTCGAGATCGGTGAGCGTTAGCGCGTCTGCACGTTTGTCGCTTTCGACAGTCGATTTGATAATGGGATCTCGCACAATAATAGCGTGATCGTTCACTTCGACAATTTGGGACACAGGAAGCGGTACTGCCCACCGAAACCATGTGCGTGGAAACAACCACTCAATGCGCATACTCTTGGTGGTAAACTGCACGTCTGCACAACGACCGAGTTTCACGCCGCTTTCACTGCGAATCGCCTGCCCTAATATCGTGCGCCGATCGCGGAGCAGCGGTGCCAGCCGTATACGTTCCTCCAACGGACCGACAGCTCCTGCATGACGCAGATAGACGCGCGTTCCCCATCGGACGATGTCCAATGAGGAGAAAAAAGGAGTCCCCTGTTCCGATGACCCCGAACCCGATAAAAGAAACCCTTCAACTTTTCCGGCATCCGGATGAATGAGGATTCCTGAAATGGAACCAAGGGATATTTCACCGGTTTCATCTAAAACAGGGAGTCCGATGCAAGCTGAGTAACGCAGATGCATGGAGGAAGTGTAACAGAAGGCTTGGCAAGTCAGGGAGGTTAACGACACTGAAGACTAGGGAGCATCTGAAAAACATGACTTGTCATGGTGAGCTCTGTCGAACCATAGATAATGCATGTATAAAGAATGGCAAACAACGCCAAACCATGCTATAATAGAGCAACAATGCAGCTATTTGCCGGATCATCGCACCGGGAACTTGCAGAGCAGATCGCCAAGCAACTCGGCGTGGAATTGGGCAAGGTCACCCTGAAAACGTTCAGCTGCGGTGAACGCTACGTGAAATATGAACAATCACTGCGCGGTAAAGATATCTTCATCCTGCAAACCGCCACGCAAAACGTCAATGAGGATCTTGTGGAGCTTTTCTTGATGTGTCAGGCCGCCAAGCTCTCGTTTGCCCGCAGCGTGCATGTCATCGCTCCGTACTTCCCCTATGCACGCCAGGATCGCGTCGCGGAATACCGTGAGCCGATCTCCGCAAAACTGATCGCGCACCTGCTGGAAGAATCCGGTGCCGACCACGTGATAACCTTAAATCTCCACTCCGATCAGATTCAAGGATTCTTCAATGTTCCTGTTGATGCTCTGGAAGCACGGAAGATTTTCGGGGAGTACATCGAAAAGAAACAACTGAGCAATCCCGTCGTCGTCTCTCCGGATGCTGGAGGCGCGAAACGCAGCAAGAAATTCGCCGACAGTATCGGTGCGGACCTCGCAATCATGCATAAGACACGACCGGAGCATAACAAGTCGGAAGTGCTGGAACTCGTAGGAAACATCGAAGGTCGTACCTGCATTCTCTTCGATGACATGATCGACACGGGCGGCAGTCTGGTGACCGCCAAAGAAACATTGATCAAAGGAGGCGCCCATCCGGATGTCTACGCTATAGCAACGCATCCTGTATTCTCCTATCCGGCCATTGAACGCCTACGGGAAGCTCGGTTTAAGGAAGTGATCGTCACAGACAGCATACCCACCGATCCCAAGGCCTTCGAAGGTCTCACTATCCTCCCGATTGCCCCTTTGCTCGCTCAAGTCATTCAACATGTGGAGCGGGGCCAGAGTGTGACGGAGATCTACGAGTCCTAAAGGGGAAACAAAATACTTCACAGAAGCCGCAAAGAGCAGTAGAGTGCAGTCTAATCTTCCCCAATTTTTATGAGTCCAATCAAATTTGTCGCAGCGTTGGGTATTGCAACTCAGCTTATCTCCTCCGTACCCGTCGCATTCGCAATGACAGCGAAGAATGACTACATTACTGCACCGAACGACCGATGCACTCAACTCTCCGGCCGCGAAAAGAGTCGTTGCCTAACCGTTACCAGTCGCACATCTCGCCTGCATTTGCGGCAGGTTAAGAGTAAATTCGACGATAAGCTGACCTGGCGTACACAGCGCGTCCTTGTCGAAAACCTTCCTGCAACTGACGTTCGAAAGATCGGAAATATCGCTCTGAAAAAGCAGCTCAACGACGCAAGGAACTTTCGAAGCAAGCGGGAAATCCGCACATCTGCAATCACCGCTCGCAACGACTGCAGCAGCAAAACGGGAACGGAGAAGTATTTGTGCGTACGCAAGAACTGGGACAGTGTCTCTCGCCCGTCGAACTAAGTGAAAGAAATTACAATTCTAAAAGAGAGCCTTACCGGCTCTCTTTTTTTGTCTTCACAGGAGATTTTGGCTTCTCAGGTAGCAAAGTCTCGTACTCAGAATTCGTCAGGAGGAGAAAGATGACAGGAAAAACTCCCATCGAATTGATCACGAGGAGAGCAATGAACCAATAATTCTTGCCCATGCGCGCCGCGCGCCACATCGCCCACCCCTTGAAGATCACATCAACGAGCGAAAGCAAAAGAAGTACGCCCATCAAAGAATGAAAACCACCACCATAGGTGGAGAAGAGATAATCTTTATTTTGGCTGAGAATTTCGAGAGAGTGCATCATATGGATACATGATACCACAATGTCTATCTTTTGTTATCCATCAAGAAACAGCCACGCACTAATGAAGTAGGACAAAGTTACTGGTTTGGTTTGTAGTCGGCCTCACGCACTAAACAATTAAGATCCTTGCAACCTGTACAAACATCCTTAAGGGAATCATGCGTATTGAAAAGTATCTGTGATGCCATAGGAACTTTCCCACTACCACTCCAATGAAAAAAACAGCCTTCCGGAAAGAAGTTTCTTAGATCTAATAGTTCTTCTACCCTTGCTCTGCGTCCTGATGGTGAGTCCAAGTTCATGAAATTAAAATAATATCTAACCAATACTCTGTCAAGTGGTGGACGCGCTCGGGAGAAGATGAGCAAGAAGCGGCGGTGCCGTAAGAGGAGTAAGGCAACGAAAAGAAACCCTACACTCTCTGTCTCTGTGACTTTCGAAGTTGACGCACTTCGTTTACGAGAGATTCGAGATCTGCACGAAGTAGTCTCGCATACTCTTCGTGAACTTCTGGAGCGAAATCGCTGAGAGGCTGAGGATGTGGCTGAGCGGGATGCAATCTCTTCATCAAAGGACCGTTCATCTGCGTGTAGTCTACGGCACTTCCAGCAGCGACAAGTTTCCCCGCCGCCTCTAAAGCCGAAGTGAGACCCAGATCACCGCTGACAACGAATGGAGGCTCTTCGTGATCAAGTTGAGCAGCAGGATTACAACGAAGGCACAGGGAGTAGTCTCTTGCAAAACGACGCGCATCCGATTCATCAAAAACATGCACGCGGACATGCCGAATCAGACCACGGACTTTTTCGATCTGTATTTCCAGAACAAGAGGTGAAGAGCTCAGAATATCCCTTTGAGCATCGCCAAATCCGCTGTCCGTTGCCTCTTCAACAAGGATGAGCTCATCGTGACTGGCTCCTGGATCCTGAGGAACCATTGTCACAGCTGAAATATCAAAACCACACTCTACTGCTCTCCTTAATACACCTACTTCCGCACCGCACGCATGCGCCAGTTTGATACGCAACACGCGCCTGGCAGTATCCGTTGAAAAGTAATTCATCGGCATTTCTGCACGTCGATCTGTTTGGGTATCTGGTCTGAGTACTATTCCGGGTACAACAGGATTAATTCGATGAAGATCTTCAAGACCTGTCGCACGAACAAACGAGCGCACCCGCTCAACAATCCACGGCTCCAATGTAAGAAAGATTTCGCCTGTATCTGAAAATTTCACGCCATCAATCTCCCTCAGTTTAGAAAGCAAAAATTGCCTCTCAGGATGATCTGGGGGGATCGTAAAACGATAGTGCTGCTTGACCTGACTCTGGCCGAGTTCTCGTGCAGACCCCTCCGCAATGATAGATTGACGCGGACTGCGGGTGTGCGATGCAATGATCGACGGCCGATCCCCCACCATTATTGTCGTAAAACTCGTAACACGATTGCCGCTTCCGGAGATGGACTCGAGTGTATCCGCAAGATGATGGTGCGTGTCTCCTTCTTGGTACACTACACTATCTCCATTGATAGAAGGTGATTTCATAATAACGTTATGTTACCATTGTTTTTAAGCGTGTCAAATATGCTTGGGCACCACGAAAAGTTGCTGTGACTGAATGAATTGAGTGGTGGTGCCTGCTGGACGCAATCATAACCGAATGGCGCGGCGGCTGAAAATT
>CAYGDT010000071.1:0-6560 GCA_964348745.1 uncultured Candidatus Peribacteria bacterium | reverse complement strand
AAGGCCAAGCAACAGGGTTACACGGGGAGTATCTGCAGCGAGTGCGGTAGTACCAAGATGAAGCGCAACGGCTCGTGTGAACTCTGTGTCGATTGCGGAGCGACGTCGGGGTGCGGTTGACGAGTATTAAGTATTACGAATTAAGTATTAAGTATTATGGGAAACGAACATGCTATGATTTCCAACAAAACGTAATACATAATACTTAATACTTAATACGCGTGTATGTCTTGGCTAGACCACCTCCCGGCACATGAGCGAGAACGCATTCGCGAGAAGTATAAAATGAGCGCCGCTGCGTATGAGAAACTGCGTGAGAAGGTGAAAGGTCCGGAGGACCTGGCGCAAGAAATGATCTGGAATGAACGGATGGCGCAGCTGAAATTCGGGATGGACAGCGAACCTGCTCTGAAGCAGGCACTGAAGAAACAGATAGAACGCGATATCGCGGAGCAGGGGGTCGAAGCAGTGCTGGAGAATTTCGATCTTTCATCGGATATGAAAACAGCAATTGAACATGGAAAATTCACTATTGCAGTTGATAGTCCTATGAACCATACAAACGATCAGCTGGTTGTTTGTCCTGAGGGAAACGTCGCCGAAAAGATTCCTGTAAACCTTTCACTGACGCAGACGTATGTCACGCAGTTACGTGCGTCCATTTAGAATGAAATAAACAGGATACCGATGATGGATGCGATGATGAGGAAACGCATGGGGCAGGAATCGGATAGGTGGAACGAATCGTAGCTTTTTCTGAACATATAAATCAAGTTCGTATACGCAAACAGCCCTTGCATAAAACACAAAACCTGAACACAATTTTATTTCAACTTTCACGCGATACCACGGTGAGGTCATCATCGCAAGCTGCCGTATTTGGGATCAGCTTCCCGCACTTCTCACAGCGGTGGACGATCATCCAGCCCTTATTTGAGCGGTGATCAAGATCAATGGGTTTCATAAGTCCTTCGCACTCGCTCAGACGGTCACCGGGGCCATCACGATCGACATGTTTGGAATACAGGCACTTGGGACAGTGGTTTCTGTACGATCCTCCAGTAAGTTCTTCCACATGCAATCCGCAGTGTTCACAGACAAACGGTTCTTGGCGTGCGATAAATACCATGTAATTGGATTGATATCACATAATTTATTGGTAGGATAGCCGACTATGCCACAAATTTCTTTTAGAGTTAAAGCGGCAGACGGTAAGGAGATGTTTAGTTCAGAATTTCAGGCAGAGCAGCCTGAAGCAATTGATAGAGTCCCCAATCCTTCGCAGTTGGTTCGTCTTTTTAGCGAGACTTCAGACATCTGCGTACATCTTTTTAGAGATGGAACAGCACGGTATGCTGGCAATGTGACGGATAATGTCAATGGTGTTCCAACAAACAGAAATCTACCTATTGCATTACCAAAGATTCTCTAAACGTTGAACTTAAAATGTAAAACATCTCCGTCGCATACAATGAAGGTCATGAAGTTGTGTTTCGTGTTCTACCCATCTTTTTAGCACGATGACTTGGAGAAAGTCCTTGCATCTCGGAATAATTTCCCTTCCACCAGTGTTCCCCTTCATCGGTAAGACATATCATTGCTTTCACATCCTCCATAGTTCTCAGTGATTTTCCCTGAATCATGTCACATACCGATCTGAGTGTGCTATGCAATCCTGTTCTATTTTTCAGAATTCTTCCCTGAGATTGGCGCTACAAATTAGATTTCAGTCCAGCTGCAAATGCTGCGAGCTTGTCAGCATCTTTAGCGATTTGCTCTGAATCGTACACTTGTCGAGAGTTTTCTTTCATACATTGAACTTAAAATGTAAAACATCTCCATCGTTTACAATGTAGGTTTTCCCTTCCTGACGCAGTTTTCCTGCTTCCTTGGCACCCTGTTCGCCACCGCACGAAATATAATCCTCGTAGGCGATGGTTTCTGCGCGGATGAATCCTTTCTCGAAATCGGTATGGATGACCCCGGCGGCTTGCGGAGCGCTGCTGCCCTTTGGAATGTTCCACGCTCGCACTTCTTTCACACCCGCGGTGAAGTAGGTGATGTATCCAAGAGCTGCATATGCGGCGCGGATCAGACGGTCGAGACCGGAATCGCTGACGCCGAGTCCTTTCAGAAATTCTTTCGCATCATCGGGTGAAAGATCTTGAAGATCCTGCTCGATCTTTGCCGAAATTGTGATCAGTGTTGCGCTCTCCGGGAGTTGCAGTTGCGCCTTGAGGTCATGAATATTAAGAGTGTGCAGCTGCTCTTCGGAGACATTACAGGCGTACACAACGGGTTTGTATGTCAGAAGCTCAGCCCCCAGCGCAACCATGTTCTCCTCAGGTGTCAGATCCGTGTCGATTGCCATGTGGCCTTCATCGAGGACTTTTTTAATTTTCTCATAGACTGCCAACTGCTTGATCTTTTCTTTATCCCCTGTGCGAGCAGCTCCCGCCAACTTGTCCATACGTGCACTCAGGGATTCCAGATCCGCGATCATCAGCTCGGTATCGATAATATCGCGGTCGCGCTTTGGGTCGGTGGATCCTTCCACATGCAGGATGTCTCCATCGACAAAGTGACGGACAACGTGGCAAATGGCATCGACCTCGCGGATTGCTCCTAGGAATTTATTGCCGAGCCCTTCTCCTTTGTGTGCGCCTTTCACGAGTCCCGCGATATCCACGAACTCGATTGCAGCAGGTATGACTTTCTCTGGCTTGACGATGTCGCTTAAGTTTCTCAGGCGTTCATCGGGCACCTCCACGATTCCGACATTCGGTTCAATGGTACAGAAGGGGTAGTTTTGAGCCTGCGCCGCTCTGCTGCGGGTCAGCGCATTAAACAGCGTCGATTTCCCGACATTCGGTAGTCCTACGATACCAATCTGAAGTGCCATAGATAGTGGAACGGAAGGCCTATTTACCCGTCCGTAGTCCCGCACAAGCGGGACGGAGGCGGGCGATTCCTATTTGGAGTGCCATAGTGAAGACCGAAGGAATCTACAGCAATTCCCTGTGAGAGCCAAAATATTGGCAACTTTGCTCCTGTGGATAAACTTGACAAAACAATGAAAAAGTATAGGGTATTCTTACTATGTTTCTCCGCTCCTACCTGCGACGGTTTCTAGTATCATTGATGCTCATCGTTCTTGCAAGCGTCTCGGCGCGCTCAGCGCTGGCTGCAGGACCTGCCCTGTACCCGAGTGCGAGTGGTGCTAGGCCTGCCCTGTACCCGAGTGCGAGTGGTGCTAGGCCTGCCCTGTACCCGAGTGCAACGAGTGGTACGGGGTTTCCCGATACGGTCGCAACTGTCTACGAAACTGCATTTGCAGCATTGCAGAGTCAGGGGATTATCCGGGGATATACAGACGGACTCGCCCGACCCAATGCGCCGATCAACCGTGTCGAAGCGCTGAAAGTGATCCTGCGAGCCACCGGAAAGTATGAGAATCGTATTGCGCACTTTGCACAGAAAACACCTCCTATCCCTTTGTTCTCTGATGTTGATCAGAAGCAGTGGTACGCTCCGTACATTGAAACGGGGTTTGAGGCGGGTGCGATTACGGGATACCCGGATGGTTCGTTCCACCCTGCGCAGTTGCTGCGGTCCGAGGAAGCCATCACCATGCTCATGCGCGCGTTTGGAGTGTCGGGAAGTTCCGGCAAAGCGCAGCTCTCCGAGTATGTGCAGAACACACCCGACCAGTGGTATACGCCCTACATTAACGCAGTCATCGATCGCAATCTCGTCATGCATCACGGCACAGTGCGCCTTGGGACAGCGATGACCCGCGGCCAGTTCTTCGATATGGTCTACCGTCTGAAAAAGACGACTGCCGATGGCACCATTGTCTTCAATGGCACGGAACCTATTGTCGCTGCGCCCCCTCCTCGTCCGGTACTTCAGCAGACGGTGGCAGTCCCGGTCCAGCGGGTAGTTGTTGTAAATTCTACGTTCACGACGACTCCCGGCGGCGCTACCGGTGTCACGAGTTCGGTCACGACGCAACCTAGGCAGCAAATCGTAAGCACTGTTGCGCCGAAGTCCATCAATCCTTATGCCTCGGAGAAATATTTTGCCATCACGATGCCGACCCTCGGCATCACCGATCTTACCATTACACACCCGCAGGATGCCGCAACGAATGAAGGCGTTCTCTCTATTTTGAAGCTTGGCGTTGGACACCTGTTTTCGTACCCCGGAGGAGGCGGCAAAGCCATGATCTACGGACATAGTTCGGGTTATCCGTGGGACGTATCGGAATTCACCAAGATCTTTAGGAAAATAAACGGGCTGAAGGTGGGTGACAAAGTCTACGTTACTTATGCGGGGAATCTGCATGTCTATCAAGTAAGTTTCACGGAAACGATCCCCGCCAAGGACGCAAATATCGCGTTTCAGGATCAGGGAAACGGCGAGGAGTTGATCCTCTTTACTTGTTGGCCTCCCGATTCCATCACGCAGCGGTATCTGGTACATGCGGTGCCCGTGGAGACGGTGGCGTTGCGGTAGCATGCACTTGGTGATCACTGTGCAACCATTTGCACAGCTCCTTATACTGATGCAATACTCGTATCAATATGTTGCCTCCTATCAAAAAAATTGTTGCGATCGGAGGAGGGAAAATACGCACTGAAGGTACGTTCGATATTGATAAACAGATCGTTCGGTTATCGAAGAAGAAGCGCCCAAAGTTTCTTTTTATCCCTACGGCAAGTTCGGACAGCGAAAACTATTGGAAGTACATCAACCTGTATTACGGCGAGAAATTAGGTTGCCGTACCGATGTCCTGTTTTTACTCAAAGATGAACCATCGCTTAAGCTGATTAAAGAAAAAATTCTTAGCGCAGACATTATTTATGTTGGTGGAGGAAATACATTGATGATGATGAAACTTTGGCGGAGGCTTGGTGTTGATGTGCTGCTGAGAAGGGCATGGGAACAGGGAACTGTGCTCTGTGGTATCAGCGCAGGTTCCATTTGCTGGTTTGAATCGGGACATAGCGACTCTTTGTCCTTTTACAACGCAAAAAAGTGGCACTACATTAACGTATGCGGTTTAGGTTTTCTGAAAGGTATTCATTGTCCGCACTACAATAGTGAGACACTGGGTGTTCCGAGGAAAAGAAACTTTTATCACATGATTCAAAAAGTCGGGGACATGGGTATAGCGATAGATAACAATTGCGCTATCGAATTTCTCGACGATACGTTCCGTGTTATCACTTCAAAAAAATATGCAAAGGCATTTCGAGTATTCAAGAAGAACGGCAAAGTGGTTTCTCAGAGGATACCGCAGGTTGATGGACCTACACCGATTGCTACGCTGTTTATACAATAAGAAAACACATCTACCCAATTCTTCGTAAGATCTCGCGGTTCACGAAGTCCTTTTGCCGACCGTACGTCAGGCGTGAAAGTTGCTTGAATGCTTCGGAGGCCTGTTCGTCTTTCGGGTACGTTTTATCGATCCAAGGTTTCGGTACTTCAATCGAAAATGGTCGTGAGGGCTGGTTGTCGATGGAGAGCTTCATGGCGCCGTGGAAGGCATCCATGTTCACGAGATCTTGATCGGAGAACACCGGTGCCATTTCCTTGGCACAGTGTTCCGCATCCTGCGGGCCGATCTTGTAAAACATCATCGTACCCACGTTTCCGAAGACCGCGCCTTTCAAGCTGACTGCTCCCGAGAGTTTGCTCTCTTTTTCCAGCTGATCGATGTACTGGTGGGCGAGGATCAGCCCGAGCCGGTACTTGCGCGCTTCAGAAAGGATGGATTCGATTGACGGCGTGACGAAGTTTTGGAATTCGTCGATGTACAGGTAAAAATCCCGTCGTTCTTCTTTGGATTGCCGCTGGCGGCGCATCGCCGCAACTTGAATTTTGCTGACGGCGATCATACCCAGCAGTTGCGCGTTAATATCGCCGATGAGACCTTTCGACAGGTTCATGAGAAGAATCTTGCTGCCGCTCATACACTTGCCGATATCGAACGCCGACCGGGTTTGTCCGACGATGTTGCGGATGAGCGTGTTGGTGTAAAACTGTCCGAACTTCGCCGCGAAGTAGGGGATCATCTCCTGCTTTTCGCGTTGTCCCGTCTGCGCCATCTGCTTTTCCCAGAAATTGCGTACGATGGGGTTTTTTACTTTCGTCACCTTAAACTTCTGCCACTCTTCATCCGTAAAGAGTTTGACGAGGTCCGTGATCGCTCCTCCCTCTTCTTCATCCTCCATCAACGTCAGACAGCCGTTTCTGAAGTAATCTTGGATGCGCGGACCGAAGATCTCTTCGCCGAACATTTTCACCATCATGTTCATGGCATCGAGCGCGACGAGGTCGCGTTCCTCCGGTGAGCCGGCTTCCAGAATGTTTAATCCCATCGGACGTTCGGTATCCGCAGGATTAAAGTAAATCACATCGTCAGCGCGTTCACGCGGGATGTAGGGCAACAGGTCTTCGATCAGCGAACCGTGAGGGTCTATGACGCACATACCTTTGCCGTTGTGAAAATCCTGCCGCGCCATCAACTGAATGATCGATGATTTACCAG
>CAYGDT010000070.1:0-6988 GCA_964348745.1 uncultured Candidatus Peribacteria bacterium | reverse complement strand
ATACGCAGCGGCGCCAGCCACGAGCCAGCGAGCGCGTACCCGCCGACCTCGTCCACCGGCTGGAGCACGGCCAGCGAGAGCCAGACCGCGAGGATGGCCATCGGTCCGGCGATCAGCGAACCCATGTTGAGCACGAGTACGCGTTTGTTTCTGAGCGTTGGGGGAACATTGCCGTCGGAGATCATTTGAGCGAGACCTTCAACGATTGCCGTTTTTCCCACACCCGGTTCTCCGATGAGTACGGGATTGTTTTTCGTTTTTCTATTAAGGATATGCACGACGCGTTCGATTTCGGTGTCGCGACCGATGATAGGGTCGATCTTTCCTTCCTTCGCACGCACAATCAGGTCGTCTGTGAAGTAATCAAGCACAGGCGTTTTACTCTTGCCGTCCGCTTTCTGTTTCTTTAAGCCCTCAGGGTCGGCCGATGACATTCCGCCTTGCATGCCGACGATGGCTCCCTGCAGCCCCTGAAAGAATGATTCCAGCGATTGCTCCATGTTGCGGCTCTGCTGTTTGAATTGCGAAATCTGTCCAAACATTTCTTCGACGTGCGTCTTTAAGTCTTCCGGGTCCACTTGCATTTGTTCAAGCAGCATCGTCGCTGCGTTCTTTCCGGTGGAGACCAGTGAGTGCAACAAGTGTTCGGTACCGACATTCGCATGCCGGAATTTATGCGCAGTGATCACGCTCTGTTCGATGACGTTATGCAGATAGGTTGAGAGGCCATGCTTGATGTGCATTCCTTCGATGCTCGGAGTCTTTACCGACTTGAGGAGAATGCGCACATTCTCCTGCGTCACTCCCGCACCCGTAAAGATGGAGAACCCGAGCGATTTTGGGATCGAGAGCAGTCCCAGAAGCAGATGCTCCGTACCGATGTACTCGCTCTTCATGTTCTTAGCTTCTTGCTCCGCAATTTGCAGAGCGAGCTTTGCGTTGGGGGTGAAGCGATCGAAGGGGTGCATGATAGGGTTAGGGTTAGGGTTTGGGCGTAGGGATGATAGGACAGGTAATCTTCATTATCACTATATCAAGCAGAGTGATAATTGTCGATAAGTGTTCCAGATATTTTACCAAATTTCTTGTCAGCTGTGCAGTGACACTGACACAGCAAATGTAGTTTCATTATGAAAAGAGAAGAATTTTTGTCATTATCAATAGAGCGTTTATCATTCTTCCTTCCGCACGATCTTATTTTTTTGAGCGCCAATCTTTCAGGAAGATCGTGATCAATGTCGTCGTTGGCACTGCGAGCATGATGCCGAGCACAGGATGAATGGTATCGGGGAAGCTGACACCCACGAGCATGGCAAAGAGGATGGCGATGGGGGACAGGCCGACTGCGCGTTTCATGATGAGCGGAACGAGGAGGTTGTTTTCGCACCACTGAATAATGTAGTACACACCGATCGTCACGACTCCCATGACGAAGCCGCCTTGCGTAAAGGCGATCAACACGGCCGGAACCGCTGCGATGAACGGCCCGATGGCGGGGAGGAACTCGCAGATGCCTGCGAGTACGGCGAGTGTCAGAGCGTACGGCATGCGCAGTATCAGCAGAGCAACGAGCGTCAGTGAGAAAATTGTCAGCATTAAAAGCAGTTCGCCGCGTGCCCATTGTCCGATCTTGCTATGCATCGCTTCGAACTTGTTGTCGATGTACGAGCGATATTCTCCCGGGAAAAATGACCGAATCCAGTTGATGATGCCCTCCTTTTCCATCTGCATGAAGAACGCAAGCACGAATACAATGATCATGCTGACGAAGAAATTCAGCACGCCGCCGGCGATGCGGGTGGCGAACCGAAACCCGCCCTGTGCTGCCGTCGACAAACTCTGACCGAACTGCGTCATCGTGTCCGTCAGTTGATTGATTTGCAGGTTTTCCAGCGTGGTCTTTAGTAGATTAGTCATGCGGACGTTGACATCAGCATGCACCAGCGGCAGATCGATCTGGGGATTTGCCAGAAACGTGTTCAATTCCTGCGAAATAATAATGGCGATTCCTTGAATCTGTTCTGCAATGATCGGGATAAACGAGAGCAGAAGAAACAGGAGAATGAAGATTGCCAGGAAATAGTGGAAGAGCACGGCGATGCCGCGCGGAATACCAAACTGCTGCATTTTCTCTACGCTCGGGTCAATCACCGCTGCCAAGAAGGTGGCAAGCAGCAGCAGCAAAATCTTATCTCTCAAGTGAAACACGACGAGCACGCCCAGCGCGATCGCCAGAACCCCGAATGCAGCTTTGATGACGCTGCCGATAGAAATGTGCATCACCAGTTCTTCGTGTTTCTTGGGTAGCTTCGGGGCTATTTTTTCGGATTGCGGCTCGGCGTTCTCGCGCATATCTTTCGCGCGCTGCAGGAGGCGTTGTGCCTTTTTTCCGATAACGCGGATCGAGGTGAATGCGTTCGGTTGTTTACTGGGAGACATGCGAAAGAGAGGAAAGGAAAGCGGAGGTCAGCCGCCGATGGCCGTGATGATGAAGTCCATGATGTAAAACGACGTCGCAGCCATGATGAAACCTATAATAGACCATGTCAGCCTGTTTTTGCCAGACTCGCTGCTGCCGCCGGGCAAACTTCCAATGACGATCTCGTAACCGGCGAAGATGATCATGACGATGCACACCCCTCCCGCAAAGCCGAAGAGAAATTGAATGATATGTGCGATAAAACTGGGGATGCACTGCCCTGCATTGATTTCTCCGGTCACGAAATCACACCCGGGGATACCTCCGGTAATGATCGACGGCGTATTCTGAGCGGACACCGTACCGATCAGCAAAGAGTGGAGCAGATGAAGCATCGAGGACTATGTTGCCACGAATGATGATCAACAGGCGGTTGTTCTGGCTTTACAAGAACGTTGATCCGTTGTTAAATTACGTCTGCGTGCCAATGGCACGCATCTACAACCCTAATTCGTTCCATGTCCTTCTCTTGGTCTACCTACCCTCGGCCCTTTGTCTGCCTCGCTCCCATGGCTGGGGTGACCGATGCGTCCTATCGTCAACTGATCAAGCGGATGTCACCTGAGGTGATCGTCTATACGGAGTTTCTCTCGACGGATGCACTGCATTACGGCGCGAAGCGCACACTGGAGGAACTGAATTTCGATCCGCAGGTCGAACGCCCTTTCATCGTGCAGGTTTTCGGAAAAGATCCTGAACATTTTCTCTCGGCTGCCAAAGTCATTCAGGAAATCGGCTCGGATGGCATCGATATCAACATGGGGTGCCCCGCGGCAAAGGTAGTATCCAGTTGTCACGGTTCCGCGCTCATCAAGAATGCCGATCTCGCCAAGAGGCTCGTTGCTGCAACAAAGAAAGCAGTCACGATCCCCGTAAGCGTGAAGACGCGCCTCGGGTGGGATTGCACCGATACGTTGATTCCGTTTTGTAAGGGCCTTATCGATGCGGGTGCGGATGCGCTTGCCATCCACGGTCGCACCTATCAGGGCAAGTTCGGGGGCAAAGCAGACTGGGATCCGATCTATGAACTGAAACGCAACGTTTCCGTTCCTGTCATCGGCAACGGCGATATCGCATCTGCGCATGATGCCCTGGCTAAATTAGGCAACCTTGACGGTGTGATGGTCGGTCGGGGAACGTTTGGGAACCCGTGGGTGATGAAAGATATCGTCGATGCATTTCGCAACGCGAAACACGATGATGCGTCCCACGTCGGTGCGTCCCAATGGGACGCATCAACAACGTTCGATCACACGCCAACCGTTCACGCATTATCCTTCGCACAAAAGATTCCTTTCATCCTCGAACACTGCGAACTTGCGGTGAAGGTAAAAGGGGAGAAGCGGGGGATGCTCGAAATGCGCAGGCATCTTGCCAGTTACGTCAGAGGGATCGACGGTGCGTCGGAAATGCGCAGTAAGTTGGTGCGGGTGGAGTCGGTCGCTGAGGTGCGATCGGTTCTGTGTATGTAATACTTCTAGTACTATAGAACGTCATTGGCTAAATAGTTTCTTACAATCTCAGAAGCGTCTATAATTCTCTGATGTTTATCTGCGTTGCTACCTTCGAATACTGTAGCAAGATGATCTAATTTTAATACCGTTGCATTAGTCATTGGCTCGTGTTGTATTACAGGAGGCAGAGCATCGAGAATCCGTGCAGATTCCTGAGGATTATCGTGAAGAATTTCCGCAATTGAAGGATTATCCACCAGGTTCAAATTTAATAGATCATACTGTTGTCTTTCACTCATGATTGTAGGAGGGAAACCTTCACCCCCGGTCCCATGCTGGGGCAGACGGTGACGGAGCGGATATAATCGCCCTTGATACCGGCCGGGCGCGCCTCTTTGATAGCATTCAGAATCGTCTCCAGATTCTCCTGCAATTTGCTCGCACCGAAGGAAACTTTGCCGAAGATGGCGTCAATGTTGCCGTCTTTGTCCATCTTGCATTCGATACGTCCTTTTTTGAGTTCGGCAATCGCCTTGCTGATATCCTGTGTGACCGTACCCGCTTTTGGGTTTGGCATCATGCCGCGTTGTCCGAGGATCTTTGCGACTTTACCAAGATCTTTCATGACCGTGGGGATGGCGACTGCGACATCAAAATCGATGTTCTCTTTCTCTACCTCGGGAAGCAACGTACTCATACCCGCGATGTCCGCACCTGCCTTGATTGCCGCATCGGCCTGATCATCGGGTACGAACGCCGCGATGCGAATCTTTTTCCCTGTGCCATGCGGAAGTGAGACGGTCGTGCGCACCAGCTGATCCGCCTGCGTTGTGTCTGCAACAATATTGAAATGTACTTCGACAGACGCATCGAATTTCGTGGTGCTTACCTTCGTTACCAAATCGGAGGCCTCTGCGACCGTGTACTGCTTCGTTCGATCAACGAGCGCAGCTTTCTCTACGTACTTCTTTCCGTGCTTTCGGACTCTCGCTACTGCTTTTGCTTTTGTCATAGAATAAAGGGGGAAAGTGGTGCAAATGTCTCAAGGAATGAGACTCCCACGAGCCGCGCCATAGTACAGAAAAAATCTCCGTTTGCAAGTAAAATTGACAAGTTGCGGTACTCGTTTAAACCAGAGGAATCGATTGTAGGGGGGCATTCCTTACCGTTTTCGCTTTGCCGTTTCGGGCTTTTTAGCTTGCGAACGCATCAGGTTGCCGCTTTCGGTTTGAAGCGCCTTAAAGAGCTCCCACTCGTGGTTACCCCGTGTGCACCAACTCAAAAGCATTCCGTATAGTAGAAGCACAAACGGTGTGACCCACCATCCCGGTGAAAAGGATGCGAGGGCGATGCTGAGGAAGAGTGATATTGCCGAGAGCAACGCCAGCAGATTCCCGATAATCTTGAGCGTCGTCATATAGATCGCCTCGGGTACTGCGCGGGATGCAGCTTCGAGGCTGCGTGTCGCTTGGTCTTGCATGAGGAAGAGGAGGCCGCCACATGCAAAGACAAGGAGCAAGGCGATATAGGTACGTCCTGTGTAGGCAACGCCGGCGAAGACGGAGAACACTGTTGGCAGTGCGCCGATCGTCATCAGCAGCACACTGACTGCATGCATAAGGTAGCAGTAGACAGCTTCTCCCACCTGCTTTGCCTTCGCTCCCGGAACCGAGAGAGCAGCCAGAAACAAAACGGCAAGAAAGAAGATTGTCGCTAGCGGAACGACGAGACCGTAGAAGGATCCGACGAACCCAAAAATAGTTGTAAGGGGATTATCAACCATACGAAAAACAAGGAAAGGTAGGCACAGCGTACGATTAATGCAGGTTTTCTGCACTCTAAAACCGTTGCCGGAGTTATGGTTGATGCTCTGATATACAAACCAATGCTACTCAACCGTCACTCCCATACTCCTCGCCGTTCCCGCAATAATCTTCATGGCGCCTTCTACATCGTTGGCATTTAAGTCCGACAGTTTTGCTTCGGCGATCTCCTTGAGTTGCGCTTTGGTGATCTTGCCGACTTTATTTTTGTTCGGCTCCCCGCTGCCTTTCTGCAGTTTCGCTCGCTCCATAATCATGGAAGCTGCGGGCGGTTGCTTGAGTTCGAAGGTAAAACTGCGATCCTCGTAGACGGTGATCACAATCGGAACGATTTGCCCTTTACGGTCTTGCGTCTTTTCATTGAATTTCGTGCAGAATCCATTGATATCAACGCCGGCCTGTCCGAGAACAGGTCCGAGTGGAGGTGCAGGGTTCGCCTGGCCGCCGCGTGCTTGCACTTTGATGATTTTGAGAACTTTCTTAGCCATTTATCCTGAGGGAATCGAAGGGTTGCCGACGCAGTTTATGGAGGGGAATACTTCCCGTCAACGAAAAAGAGTGAAAGAAGGTACTCTTCAGTTCTCTCTTATTGTGTTAAATCCTCGATCAACGTAAAAATCTGCTCACTGGCACCCTCTGCGACGTGGAATTCGTAGAGTCGCTCGCGAACGCGGATAAAGACTGCCCGTTCGGGTAAAAGTCCCGTATCCATGAACGTGAGCATATTGCGTACAGGGTACCCTTCGCGGCGCTGTGTTTCATCGAGCAGGTCTTTCACTGCGGGGGTGAAGGCGTTATGCAGTGATTCCTTGAGGACAAGATAGTCTTGTTTCACATTGGGGGAGGATACCCATGCGATGGCTCCTGCACGGTCTCCATTCAGGAGCAGCACTTTAGATTCCAGCCGGTCATTGCCGTCGGCGACTATTTTTTCCAGAATAAATTTCTCTTTCGCAGTATCAAAGGTGAACTGGTTGCTCGTCAGCGTCCCCTCGACGTCCGGTCCTTGCGCTTTACGCACACCGCCGACGGGAGGCGTCATAGGATTATCGACCTGTGGAAGCGGGGATTCGTCGTTATTCTCTGTGAGCATATCGGGCTCCGTCGTTTGGGGACTGCGTGGTAGTCCTTCCAATAATGCGACGTCTGCAACGCCGAGCATCAACAGGAGTGTCAGCAGGCCGACGGTTACTTTCAGTCTGTCGCTCATTGATGGGGATTGTACACGGGGG
>CAYGDT010000069.1:0-7216 GCA_964348745.1 uncultured Candidatus Peribacteria bacterium | reverse complement strand
ATTTTATAGTTATAAATAAATCCCTCCGGTGAGGAGGGATTGAGTTCGAGTGCGTAATATATTTTTATGCAGCAGTCGATCCCAGTCTCTCCCCACGCATTCTTGCGTGGGAATGATGTCCATGCTTTCTCTTGAGGAATCGAGCATAACCCTTCCCGTCTTTCAGGAACCGTGCCACACGCGTCACCGTTGTCGTGCTGACACCCATTTCTTCCGTAATGTCGCGGTAGGTTTGCCCCTCCATAATTCTATCCGCCATTTCAAGCCGCTCGCTCCAGTCTTTCAGTTCCGTGAGCGTGCCGACATCACGGAGAAACTCCGCCGCTTGCTGCTCTGTCTTGCATTCAATGACAGCCTTACACAGTTTTTTAAACCATGGATCAGAACGCCACGTGCTTTCGGTGAAACTCTTGCGAGCCATAATATTGACAGAGTACACTTCGGCAAGTACTGTGTCAATGTTTTATCGTACTAAAACTTTCATGCCTCTTATTGACCCCCGCCCCATATCGGGATTCAAAGAGTTCCTCCCAGAGGAACAAATTGTTCTTGAGCGTATTAAACGCATTATTGTGAGGAATTTTGAGCTCTATGGATTTTCCCCTCTGGAGACCGCTTCTGCGGAGCGCGAGGAGGTGTTGCTTGCAAAATCAGGCGAGAATACGAAGCTGATATACGGTTTACAACTTCTTGAGCGTGCTGCTCAGGACGTCGGAGACAGTAAGGATATTGCTCTGCGTTTTGATCTTACAGTGCCTTTGGCGCGTTATGTCGCTCACAACTTTGGAAAACTGGCGTTTCCTTTCCGGAGGTATCAGATACAGAAAGTGTGGCGGGGAGAGCGAGCGCAGAAGGGGCGTTTTCGTGAATTCTATCAATGCGACATCGATGTCATTGGTGATGGGAAACTGGGGCTGGTAAGCGATGCGGAAATCCCTGCCATCATCTATGGAATTTTCTCGGAAATGCAGTTGGGTCCGTTTCAAATTCGAATCAACAACCGAAGAATACTCAATGGCTTGCTTGAGCACTTAAGCATTCCACTGATCTATGGAGATGGACAAAGCACCATGAACATCATCGATAAGGCTGAGAAAGTTGGGATCGAGAAAACAAAGGATATGCTGACCGGTCTTGCGGGTGCGACTGCAATGCAAGCGGACGCGCTCGTCGAAGTACTGACGTACAATGGTACGACCGAGGAAACGATCAAATGGCTCGCCTTCAATCGATATGGAGAATTGTATCAACAAGGTATAGATGAACTGACTCAGGTGATGAATCTTGTTCGTACTTTGGGTGTTCCGGAACAATCCTGCGTCATCGATCTCGGTATTGCACGCGGTCTGGATTACTACACCGGAACAGTCTACGAGACGACCTTGCTCGATCATCCTCAATTTGGGAGTATCTGCTCCGGCGGACGCTACGATGATCTCGCGAGCAATTACATCGACCGCAAGCTCCCCGGAGTTGGAATTTCCATCGGACTCACGCGCCTGCTTTCAGCCTTACTTGATAGCGGTGTCATGAAAACAGAAGCATCTTCGCCCTCTCAGGTCATTATTTTTCAGATGGAACCCGCACTGCGAACAGAGTACTTCGCTCTGGCTGCGCAGCTTCGCAAAGCCGGCATAAAAACCGAAGTGTATCCGGAAGATGCAAAACTGGACAAGCAGGCGAAGTATGCAGTCAAGAAGGGAATTCCCTACGGAATATTTTTGGATACGAGACGCAAAAATCTTGGTAGATGCACTCTGCGGGATTATAAAAATAATGCAGAATCAGAAGTTTCAACCAGTGATGTCGCCGCATCATTGTTAGCCGTAGCGTAGGGAGAGTAGCATCAGTATTCATTTTTTGTAGCGGGAGCGAGTAATAATAGGCACACTGCCCGTATGAAGCATGCAGTCTTCCTGCGCCGGTGCCTCGCTCTTGCAGAGCAAGGCAGGGGACGCGTGGGTGGCAATCCTTTGGTGGGAGCGGTGCTGGTGCGCGACGGTGTGATCATCGCTGAGGGTGCCTACCGCGGGCAGGGAACCGATCATGCAGAGGCTGCATTGATCACCCTTCAACAGGCTCAGGGTAAAAAAAATAAATCGGATGACATCCTCTACATCAACCTCGAACCCTGCTGCCATCACGGCTCTACGCCACCGTGCACGGATGCTATTGTCGCTTCCGGCATCAAACATGTTGTTATCGGCATGGTCGACCCCGACGCACGCGTTGCAGGGAAGGGGATCGCCATACTCAGGAGGGCCGGTATCGAAGTGATCGGCCCCGTACTGCGTGCGGAGTGTGAACGGCTCAACCGCGGTTACATCAGTTTGCGTACAAAGGGCAGGCCGTACATCACGCTTAAGCGCGCGCAGACGATAGATGGCAGAGTGGCGGGTGACAACGGAACAAGGTTGTGCATTACGTCTGAGGAGCAGAATGTCTGGTCGCATACCTTTCTACGTTCCACGCACGATGCCATTCTCGTTGGAGTGCAGACGGTACTGAGTGATGATCCGCTTTTGACGATTAGAATGCCTGCGGACCGTAGCCTTGGCGAAGGTTCGAACAAAAAATTTGATCAAAGTAATCCGCAACCTGTTGCAGTAATTCTTGATCCGGATCTGCGGATACCATTGGAGGCGAGGGTTCTTAGAAAGGGGACGGTGGTTGTTATAAAGGAAACAAAGGGAACAAAGGGAACAAAAGAGGCGCTGCTCAAGAAGAAGGGCGTCACAGTCATCAAAGTTCCCATGATCGATGGACATTTCGATTGGGAAGCGTTGTGGAAATCGTTATCCACTCTCCACTCTCCACTCTCCACTCTCCTTGTGGAAGGCGGCCCCAAGACTTGGGAGGCATTCAGGAAAGCGGGGATCGTCGATGAAGAAGTCATCTTGATCGGAAATACTTGCGACTGAAACTACGAAACCTTCTTCAGCACCGCTTCGCCCCACCGCATGATTGCTGCATGTGCGCGTTGTCTGATCGGCGCTTTCCCTGTTTCGTGGTAGACTTTGACGACTTTGGCGAATGCGTGACCTTGCGCGCGTAGGCTTGTAAGCGACTCCGGGCGTTCATCAACTACAATACCGAATTTTCCCTTTCCGAGCGTGCACTTCCCTTCGAAGTGATGACCCATGTACGAGGCACCGAAGTATTTAAGCGACTCGGGTACATGGCTGCAGGTCTTCTGCATCAGTCCTTTCCATGCGGGCATTGGAGCCCCGCCAGTGAAGATCAAATAAAACGGCTTTCCGGCCAGCGTCCCCTTGGAACGTGACGCATCCAGAGCGAAACTTCCCATGCGGTCGATGAAGTTTTTTAAATGCGCGGGAACGCTGAAGTTCCAGACGGGGGTTGCGATGACGAAACCCGAGGATTTCTGCAGCAGTTCCTGCAATGCACAGAAATCTTCTTCTTGCTTGCATTGAGGCGCATAGTCATCAATCGAGAAGTGATCGATGGTTAAATCTTTCAACCTCTTCTTCTGTACACGGATCGTGTGCTCCTGCTGCATACCTTGAATAAAAGCATCTGCCAGCATATTGCTGTTGCTCGGTTCATTGGTGCCCGCGACGAGTACGAGGATATCCATTGATTTTGAGTATATCAGATGCGCATCATCTCTCTAAATTCCCTTTACCTGCACGCATATTTTTATCCTGATACGCCCATTTTTTTACACATTGCGACGTGGTACACTTTCATCCTTTGCCATGTGGTAGAGAAAAAGTTTGATCGTCCGCTCCGACACATTCCGCGTGTATAGATGGCGTTGACCATCCGCCATGAATTCAATATCTTGTGTTGTTGTGACACCAGAAGACACAAGATAGTGTGTCCGCCTCCACCCCACCCAACAATTTTATGAACCCCGCACAAGCTTCATCGTCCCTGCATTCTTCCCGCACATCGTCGCTATCGCACCATGCAGGCAACGGTGGTTTGGGAATTTCGCGTATGTTCACGACGCCCGGAACAGATCCTTTGGATCAGGTGGTCTGCGAAAAGCGCACGAGTCGCATCGTGAACACAAACGGTTCGGTTGTCTTTGAAATGGAGGGTGCCGATATCCCCGTCAAATGGTCTCAGGTGGCTACGGATATCGTCGTCAGCAAGTATTTCCGTAAAGCGGGTGTCCCCCTCTACGATGAGAAAGGCGAGGTGATCAAAAACGAGAAAGGAGAAATCGTCACGGGCCCGGAGCGCTCGGTGCGACAGGTTGTTTCTCGGCTTGCCGGCTGCTGGAGGTACTGGGGCGAGAAGTACGGCTACTTCGAGACTGCGCAGGATGCTCAGACATTCCAAGATGAACTCAGCTACATGCTGGTGCACCAGATGGCGGCTCCAAACAGCCCGCAGTGGTTCAATACGGGACTGCGCTATGCGTATGGCATAGAGGGTAAGGCGCAGGGGCATTACTACTGCGATCCCGAGACGGGAGCCGTACAGAGGAGTGAAGATGCGTACACGCATCCTCAGCCACACGCCTGCTTCATTCAATCTGTCGAAGATGACATGGTCAACGAAGGCGGCATTATGGATCTGTGGGTTCGCGAAGCGCGCCTCTTTAAATTTGGTTCGGGAACAGGAACGAACTTCTCAAGCCTGCGTGGCTGCGGTGAGCCACTCTCCGGCGGCGGCCAGAGTTCCGGACTTATGAGTTTCCTTAAGATCGGCGACCGCGCGGCAGGCGCGATCAAATCCGGCGGAACGACGAGACGTGCCGCCAAAATGGTCTGTTTGAACCTCGATCATCCGGATATCGAGGAGTTCATCAACTGGAAGGTCAACGAGGAAAAAAAGGTCGCTGCCATGGCGCAAGCCGGTTACGATACCGATTTCAACGGCGAAGCCTATCAGACTGTTTCGGGCCAGAACTCGAACAACTCCGTACGTGTTCCGCATGATTTCTTCCAGTCGGTGGAGAAAGACGGCAGCTGGAATCTCTACTGGCGCACGGAATTGAAAGACGCTCACAAAGAGGGTCGCGTGCCGTCTGCGAAAAAAACTCTCAAGTCCAGAGATCTTTGGGATCAGATTGGGTATGCGGCATGGTCGTGTGCTGACCCCGGTTTACAATATGATACGACGATCAACGACTGGCACACCTGCCCGGAGGATGGACGCATCAATGCCTCGAATCCTTGCAGTGAGTACATGTTTCTGGATAACACGGCATGCAACCTCGCATCCATTAATTTGCTGAAATTCTACGATGACGAGCATGGTACGTTCGAAGTTGAGAAATTCCTGCACGCCGTGCGTCTCTGGACGGTCGTGCTGGAAATCTCGGTTCTTATGGCCCAATTTCCCAGCAGCGAGATCGCCAGACTGAGCTACGAGTTCCGCACGTTGGGGCTTGGCTACGCCAACCTCGGAGCCATGTTGATGCGTATGGGTATAGCGTACGATTCACGTCTCGGTCGATCCATTTGTGCAGCGATCACTGCGATGCTCACCGGCGAGTCCTATGCAACATCTGCGGAAATGAGCGAAAAACTCGGCCCCTTCCCAGGATACCAGCGCAACAGAAACCACATGCTCCGCGTGATGCGAAACCACCGCCGTGCTGCCTACGACGCTCCAGAATCGGAATACGAAAGCCTGCATGTCAAACCTGTGGGTATCGAGCAGAATGTGTGCCCTCCGTACATGCTGGAGCCTGCAAAAGAGTGCTGGGACCGGGCGCTTGCCATGGGAGAAAAGTGGGGCTACAGAAACGCGCAAACAACGGTCATTGCTCCCACCGGTACGATCGGTTTGCTTATGGATTGCGATACAACGGGCGTTGAGCCGGATTTTGCTCTGGTGAAATTCAAGAAGCTTGCCGGAGGCGGATACATGAAGATCGCCAACCAGTCGGTGAAACCCGCTCTGGAGAACTTGGGATACGACGAAGCGCAGGTTGGAGACATTATGCGTTACGTCATGGGAACGCTGACACTGGAGGGCGCTCCCCATATCAATCGTGAAACTCTGAAGTCAAAAGGATTCAATGACCAGGATATCGCCAATATCGAAAAGAATCTTCCTCAAATCTTTGAGCTCCCATTTGCATTCAACCAGTGGGCTCTTGGCGAAGCGACCATGAAGCGTCTCGGCTTTTCCAAAGAACAGACCGCCGATGCCGGTCTGAATATTCTCAGTGAACTCGGTTTTTCCAAGGAGCAGATTGCAGAAGCAAACACATGGATCTGTGGACATATGACGGTTGAAAACGCTCCGCATCTCAAAGTGGAACACCTGTCGGTTTTCGATTGCGCCAACAAGTGCGGTACGACAGGAAAGCGTTTCATCGCGTACGAAGGACATATCCGCATGATGGCCGCTGCACAGCCGTTTATCTCCGGAGCGATCAGCAAGACGATCAATCTGCCAAACGAAGCGACCGTCGAAGATATTAAGAATGCGTACTTCCTCAGCTGGAAGCTCTGTCTCAAAGCCAATGCACTCTATCGTGACGGATCGAAAATGAGTCAGGCGTTGAGTAATAAGTCGGATACGAAGGATGCGAAAGATACTGAAGGATCAAAAGATGCAAAAGAGGTCATTCATGAGAAGATCGTGATTAAAGAAGTTCCGCGCAGGAGAAAGCTCCCCGAGGAACGCATGTCCATTACCCACAAATTCACGGTGGCGGGTCACGAGGGTTACCTGCACGTAGGGATGTACGAAGACGGCACTCCTGGCGAGATCTTCATCAAGATGGCCAAAGAAGGTTCCACGCTCTCCGGAGTCATGGATACGCTGGCGCTCAGCCTCTCGATGAATCTGCAGTACGGGGTACCACCCGAGGTGCTGTGCGAGAAACTCGTGCATACCCGCTTCGAGCCGATGGGCATGACGAGTAACAAGGAAATTCCGATGGTCAAAAGTTTGATGGACTACTTGGGGCGCTGGCTTGCGCTCAAGTTCCTGACGAAGGAAAAGGCGATGCGCTACCATAATACGGAACTTGTAGAGAAGGCCTACGAATCTGGGAGCAAAAGCAAGGACGCGTTTGCCATGCGCTTGCCTGTCGTCGACGAAGGCGTATCCGTTTACGGAAAAACCGATAGGAACGAAGCGGTTGCAAAGCATCTTCACGATGCGATCGCCGAGGAGCAATCCGAAGCCGGTGTCATCGAAAGTAAACTGGAGAAGGCCAAGCAACAGGGTTACACGGGGAGTATCTGCAGCGAGTGCGGTAGTACCGCACTCGCTGCAGATA
>CAYGDT010000068.1:0-7252 GCA_964348745.1 uncultured Candidatus Peribacteria bacterium | reverse complement strand
TGATAACTGATAACTGATAACTGATAACTGATAACTGATAACTGATAACTGATAAGGAATAACGGTTGCACCAATGCTGTTCAACGCATAAACTCCACCTGCTCCATTCTCCTCTCACTTATGTCCCAAGCAATCACCGACGCAGAATTTGAGAAAGAGGTCATTAAGTCCTCCGTTCCCGTTCTCGTGGATTTCTGGGCTCCGTGGTGCGGGCCGTGCAAAGCAATGATCCCTGTGGTCGATGAACTTTCCAAAGAGTACGATGGCAAAATTAAAGTAGTGAAGATGAACGTGGATGAACAAAACGAAGTTGCCGGTAAATTCGGCGTCATGAGTATTCCGACGTTCATCATTTTCAAAGGCGGCGAAGCTGTGAAGACATTTGTAGGATCGAAATCGAAAGAGGATGTGAAGAAGATGTTGGATAGTGTTATCGGATAAAGTTTGTTCATTGGTCATTGCTCATTGCTCATTGCCCGTTACAATGCCTCCATGTGGTTTCTTAATATCTGTGCCATCATCGTAGCGTTTTTTATGGTGAAGTATCGCGAGCGTCTCGGCGATATGATCGGCGATGCCGAGTGGATGCGCTACGTCGGCGGTGTGTATAACTTCATTATCATCCTCGCTGTCTTCATCTTCTTCTGGTCCATAGCCTCCCTCACGGGAACGCAGAAGGTTTTCTTCTTCCCGCTGTACTGGGTTGTCGGAGGAGCATTCCAGTGAAACAGTGAGATTCAGCGTTTTAGTGCTTTATACGCCGAATGCTGGTATTGACATAAAGCTATTTTTTATTATAATATCCTGCTTTCCTGTGCTCCTTTACAACACCGTTTTTTCCCAACACTCCTCCCTCTTGATAGGGAGACTTTCGTGGTGCTCGGCATTGGGCTGAGCATCGGACGTTCGAACATTCCCGCTTCTCCACTTTTCTAAGTGCGTAAGCGCAAAGGGGGGAGGAGTCGTCGGGAAGCACAAAAAGGAGCCAGATCATGGCAAAGAAGAAGGGCCCCAAGGGGCCGAACAAGAGCGAGATTGTCCGCCAGTACTTGGCGGGCAATCCAAAAGCGAAGGCAAAAGAAGCGATTGCGACACTCGCGGCTCAAGGCGTTCATATCACCACCGCGACCTTCTACAACGTCAAAGCGACGTTGAAAAAAGCCGGCGGTGGTGCTAAAGCCAAGAAAAAAGCTGGGCGACCACCCGGGCGCAAGCCCAACAAAGCCGCCAAGGCAGAGACGCCCGCTGCCCAGCCAGAAGCGTCCCCTGCCGGCGGAATTGATCTGCTCCGTACCCTCTCAGCCCTCGTTGCGAGGTACGGCTACATCAATGTTGCCGTTGTTGCCCATAACGATGGGCTGGCAGAGCAGATGGTGGCGATCGCCTGTGAGACTTCTTGGGGGGATATCCGAGGTGCCCTCCCGATTATCGAAGCAGTCCAAGACGGCCTCGAAACGAAGTAATCAGTGCTTCCGAAACGACGACGAATACACCGTTGACCCCACAAGGTCGGCGGTGTGTTTTTACGATGCTGCAGAGTAAACACTTAGTAGTTGACGGGGGATAATACGACATCGTAGCATGCAAAGCCTGTGGTAAGACGTACTTTGGAAACGGCAATACCGGTTGGTATCAAACCCATTGTTGAGAACTTTGCTTCAGTACAAGGTGAATTGGGCACAGATAGCACGACACTCGCGCATCTGGAAAACGCAGCCAGCACGTTTAACGAAATGCGTACGACAAGTGAAAGTGAAATCCGATCTCGTATCGCAAATCTTCTGTATCTTTGTTCACACAACGTGCCTGCACCGGAAAATACCCTTTTCCCAATAGCTCCCAATCTGGACAACGAATCACACGGTAAAAACCAGAACGAACTTTCGATCCTCTTCGGGAAACAGGATCGTGCCTTTATGGTGCTTGCCGCAATGTGTGCAGGCGGAAGCATTCCCATAAAACTGCTTGCACGCATGTTGCAAAAACATGCGATTTTAAACGGAAGCGTACGACCTTTGGAAGAAATCTGTGGAGCACTTGAAACATTGACGACCATGCGGGGGCAATACCTGTCTTTGGAACTAACCCCCAAACCGCTACTCGTCATTCATGCAGAAAAACTTCGTCCCCTTCTACGATCGGAAGCGGGATTCGCTTTAGGTACACTCAGTCTTTCTGGGTCACTAGAAGAGGAGGAAACAGAAGATGCACCAGCCTTCGCTCCTAACGGAGCTTCGGCCGGCATGGAGGATACAGAGGATGCAGAAGAGTCAGAGGATGCAGAAGAGTCAGAGGATGCAGAAGAGTCAGAGGATGCACCAGCCTTCGCTCTTGGGGCTTCGGCCGACAGGGAGGAAGCAGAGGATGCCGCAATACGTTTCAGGAATCCCACCGCGAGAAGCACTCCCATCAGGGAGTACACAGGACCAAGCCTTACAACGGCATACGTTGTAGAACCAGAGGCACTCGAAAAAGTTGAATCATCTACACCCAGCGGTACATTTGTAAGCAGACCACCGGATAGAAACCCATATGATCCTGCACCACCGCCGAGTAATACTAATTTAGCAATAAGCTATAATGCGAAAGAACTTGCTGCTCTTGGAAGAGACGACATCGTCAGATCATTTGAAGATAACAAAGACAGTCCAACAACTATAGAGCCTATGGTCGTTCATCAGTATAGAAAATTAAAATCATCAGCAAAAAAATCGGCAGCGCCAAGAGTCCCAAAAACTGTATTTGATGCGATAAGAGAAAATGGGGATGCCGATGAGTTCGAACCGGAAGATTGTTCCGAAGATGATGTTGAGCCGACAGATGCACCCCCGGGCTCAGATGAAAAACTTGATGTTTTAAAAATGCGGTTACTGTTGGGGCAGCCACTTTGGAATAGGAGAGAAGATAGAAATGATTTCGATAAAGTCGGACGAGGTTCTTTTCACCCTGTGCCTTCATTTGCGAAAGGTGCAGATGGCGAGGAAGGATACGTAGCTGAGAATGAAGAAGTAGAAGTAGCTGAAATTGAAGAGGGAGTTATAGTAGATTGGGAAGAATTTTAAAGAGGAACTCTAAAAAATAGAGCGTATTGAATTGATAATTCACAGTTGATCACTGATAATTGGCATGTGGGGCTGTAGCGAATGTTGGGTCGAGTACGCCGTAGGCGTACGAGCCATAAAGAAAACGCCTGCTGCGCTCCCATACGATTCTGTTCTTTCTTCCAATACGTGGGGCTGTAGCTCAGTTGGCCAGAGCGCCTGCTTTGCAAGCAGGATGTCAAGGGTTCGACTCCCTTCAGCTCCACCATTACGGGCGCGTCTAAAGCGTCCCGAAACCTAGACCAAGAGGGGCACCCGTGCAGTGCGACCCGCTTGGTTAAGTACATGTTGTAATCCGTTCCTCGGTGGACATCGAGACATTGGTGTATTAAGCCGTAGTTCCGTTCATAGTTATGAAGAAAAGGAAAATCAGCATGAACCAAAAGTATCCCTGTGGAACAACTCTGGACAGTACAAACTATTGATTGTCCGGCATCGGAAAGGGATGATGAAGTTGTGGAATCGGTCTACGCCTCTTACCGGCCTCTACGCATCGGATGGTGTGTTCGCGACGACAATTTTGATGATTTAAGAAAAGCATGGAGATTCACGCATTGTTTTTGGGGTGGAAGGTTCAATCCCATAATTCCAGTCCCAACAGGCGATCAGCGCTTCGCAGAGCAGCTCGTCGACGTTTTCCGCGTCGATGTGCTTTTCCCTCTTACAGACGATGTCGTGCTAAAAGAATTTATAAAAAAATTCCCTCATATTCCTTGGCTGGAACATCATAAGGAATTGTTTATCACTGCAGCACCAGATAAAGGAAATTTGCCCACTGTTCTGGATATTTATCATCCTGCACGACGGGTATACGAGACGTACATAGAAAATCGGGAAAAGCCAAAAATCTCAGCGGCATTATACAGCTGGGAAGATTCGGATCCCTTGGCAGATGTGTTCCTTGCAACATTTGGAGCATTTCCACCAGCTGCAGAATCAAGAAACTACGAAAAGATGATAGAGCAATTAACCAAGGCAGATCGCATCAAACTCAGCAAAGATGCTCCTTTGCCCACCGATGCCTTTGAGCGTCTAACGCCTTCTGTAATTACGACGCTGGATCTGGAACATTTTCCTAATCACCATGGGCACCCTGGCCTGTACGTCGGCTCATGCCATGATTTTACTGACCTGTTTAGTTTCTGGAATCTTCGCGCCGCCTGCGTTGACCTCCTGTTCTACGATCCAGCTCATACTTCTCGGCTTGATCCCATTAAAGATACCTATCTCCCCAAGCTACGTGAGAGAAAGAGCGTTGAGCGCGACGAAGGCCGCATTGGTACCTGGTATAGATCTCACGAGGCTATTCCGGATAATTCTCCATTTGGCGAAAAAGTGCTCAAGTGCTCAGCGGGTGAAGCTGTTTGGAATGGCCTGAACCTCATCCCACCATATGTGCATTTTGAAGAAAAATCTATTTTGGGATCCGTCTCTGAGGAATACGGGAAACTGTCAATGACTTTTCAGATGCTTGAAAAACCCTTCTACACCGACACACGCTCACACTCGGAACAATTAGTGATTTCGGTCCGTTCCATCTCTTCATTGCGTGGGGCAGGAAAAGAAAATCTGACTTTCTGGACACCTGATCTGCCAGAACTCAATCATTATTTCGGCAGTGAAGCGTATTTCGAATGGTATGCCGCCCGTGCTCAGCAACAAGGATTGGGAATCATCACCACCACAATCTCTGACCAATTCACACTGCGAGCACTTGATGTCAGGTCTTTAATACAGGAAATATTCAAAGCATTTGGCATGAAGGCGGAGCCGAGCACTGCCGGACTGGTGGGTGCTCAACTCATTCAGCAAATGGAAGGGCTACAGGGAGGGCGTGTTTTTAAAATCACCGGAGTACGTGAGCTCATTGAAAAATATCGCCCCGATCAATGGTTTACGAGGAGTGCAGCTATCCAGACAATCCGACAAGTCGATGTGCATGGCGTAACACATTTCTCTGATTTTGAGGGTCTGTATATCCAACAGCGCGAAACGCCAAAACTCAAACCAGAGGATGCATTTAGATATCTTCTGGATAGAGAGGTGTTCCGTGCGGGACTTGCTCTCAAGTGTGACCGTTGCAAGCTCGAATTTTGGCAGAGTATTGATCGGCTGGGGACAAAAGTGGAATGTGAGTTTTGTGGTAATACTTTCAATATTACGACTCAGTTACGTGATAGGGATTGGGCATATCGACGCTCAGGCCTCTTCGGAAGAGACAATCATCAAGAGGGCGGAATACCTGTCGCGTTGACACTGCAACAGATTGACTCGGCTCTTCACGGTATCCTGTACACGACTGGTATGACTATTAACTCTATAGGTGCATCCACTACACCCTGTGAGACAGATTTCGTCATTCTCGGCAAAGAGTATGACAATCGACAAGAGCTTGGTATTGGTGAGTGCAAAACTCGGGATGAGATTACGGATGGCGATGTATCGAATCTTGCAAAGGTTGCAGACGCATTTCCCGATAGGCGGATAAGACCCTTTATTATTTTCTCGAAGGTCTCCGATTTTACTCCCGAGGAAATTCAACGGTGTCAAAAGGTGCAGGAAGACAATCGGCATCGTGTCATTCTCCTTTCAAAGCGAGAGCTAGAACCTTTTGATGTATTCCACCACTCGCGTGAGGAATTCGATGTTCACGCCTGTATTTCTCTTCAGGATATGGCGGATAACACAGACCGTATCTACTTTCACCCTCGGAAGAAGCAGAAGAAATTATGACCATTGCCATTCACAGCATCTACGTCGCTCGAAATCACTTACATCACAGGCATCAAGATTGTTTTAATGATGGATCCATTCTGTTGCAGGTTTTATAGTTTCCCTCCGGAAATATCGAAGAATTTCTCAAAGAAGCTTGTAAGCTTGCTGAGAACACTCTCGCGTTTCTGGCTGCGCTCGCCACTGGGTGAGAAGCGTGAAACGGGCGGTAGAACCTTTGCAATGGCGGTTCCTGTTGTAGCAACACTGCCATTGCGGAAGGCATTTTGCACGAACTTGTAGGTAGCATCGTGATCAAGTTCTTCATCTGCAATGATTTGTTCCAGCTCCTCAATCTTTCTCTTGTCTACAAACTCCTGCCAATCATCATCAACTGATGAATGCATATCAAGAGAGGCAATAAACTGATTGATAAGTTCTTTCTTGTTTCTCAGCTCAACACTTGAGTCAATGGCCTTGTTAATATCAGCTAGCAGTTCTTTATCTTTGCAGTGGTCTTCATGGTATTTTTTGACGAGTGCCAACACGTAGTCGATGTTGATTTCTATCTGTTTGATTAGCTCCATTTCAAAGACAATATCATCGTTGATGTTCTCTTTTTCGCCATCCTCTCCCTTACGGAACTCGTTGTAGAGATCGATGTACATGCTGTGGTAATCCTGTATGTCTCGTTCGGTGAGGATTTCGTTACCGATAAATTCGTCAAAGGTGACCAATATGTTACGTACTCGCAGTATCCCACTATAGAGCCTGATAAAGTCTTTTTGACTTTGCTCACCTAGAATCCGCTGTCCTACAGGAAACTTCTCCAGGAGTTCCTGTACTAAATTTACATAGCCACGGACTTCCTTGTCGACGTCTTTGTAACCGTTGTAGTACTCTTCATACGATTTCAACAGGACGATACCGCTGGCTTCCTTATCGCCAAAAAGAGAAATTGATTCATTGGTCGCTTTCTCTAAGTTACGGAAGCACACAATGTTTCCAAACGTTTTCACAGTGTTCAGAATGCGATTCGTGCGCGAAAAGGCTTGCAGCAAGCCATGCAATCGCAAATTCTTATCCACCCATAAGGTATTGAGCGTCGTGGCATCAAAGCCCGTCAGGAACATGTTTACGACAAGGAGAATATCGACTTCACGGTTCTTCACGCGCTCGCTCACATCCTTGTAATAATTTTGAAATTTATCGGAAGAAGTATCGTACGATGTGCCAAACATGGCGTTGTAATCAATAATGGCTTTCTCCAGAAAATCTCGTGAGCTGGCATCCAGCCCACTCGTGTCTTCCGGATTTTCGTCGATCATTCCGTCGAGGTCTTCGTCGTTCACGCCGAAGCTGTAAATCGTTGCTATCTTCAATTTTTTGTCACTCGGTACATCCGCAAGCTGCTTCTTGAACTCTGCGTAATACTTCTT
>CAYGDT010000067.1:0-7428 GCA_964348745.1 uncultured Candidatus Peribacteria bacterium | reverse complement strand
GGGCGTTCTTCTGGATGCAGAGCAACACGTCGTGCGCCTCGGCATCGCCGGGACGCGCGTAGTGGCTGTTGCAGGTAGCGACCAGTGGTACGTTCAGTTCTTTGCTCCAGCGGATCAGCTGCTGATTGACTTCGGATTGTCCGGTGACATTCGGCAGTTCCATCAGCTCGTAGTACAAGTTTTCTTCCCCAAAAAACCCGCGGTACTTTTCTGTCAGTTCCCGTATCCTCTTGCCGTCCTCGGCAAGTGCTGCTTGCGGAATGGCACCACTGATCGGTCCGGTGAGGGCGATCAGTCCCTTGCCATAGATTTGTAACAGCTCGTCGTCCACGCGCGGTTTGTAGTACATGCCCTCCAGCGCAGCCTTCGTCGCCAGTTGCAGCAGGTTCTCGTATCCTTCCTGCGTTTCCGCAAGCAGCACCAAGGGGTAACGCTTCGTATCGATGCCGCTCTCCTTGTCCATGCGCGAGCGCGATGCCACGTAGGTTTCGATTCCGAGGATCGTCCGTACGCCGTGTTTTTTTCCGTACTGATACAATTCAGCCAGTCCGTATGTAAACCCCTTGTCGGCAAGACCTACTGCCGTTTGCCCGAGCTCCTTTGCGCGGAGCACCACCTCTTCCGGGCTCGGCAGCGCCTCCAGCAGCGAGTAGGTGCTATGGCAGTGCAAGTGGACAAAATCCTCGGGTTTCATAGGAAGGGAAGTATAACAGATTTCAAACTTCCCTCTATCCTCCAAATCTACTTCTTAAAGACTGCATCTTGGCACTTTTGCCACGAAGGGTCATTGAGATACGCGTCGTATGTGCTGTCACAAAAACTTTGGTCATGTTCTTTTAGGCATGCGTCATACTCGGGATTTCGTTCCAGATTTCCTGTGAAATCCCCCGACGCGTAGGGAAAACATTCATCGGAATAGAGCGTCTTGAGGATGGTTTCAAGTTTTTCGTTGCATGGACGTTCGATGCACGACCTTCGCAGGAAGTACGCGTAATTGCGGGCGAATTGCCGCAAGCCAGTCGAGCTGTCTGTCACAAGATCAATGTTCTTTTTCATCGCCGCGCGCACGGGCGCAAGGGTATCGCGTACCGACGCACCCATATCGTGCGCCTTCGGGAGGATTCCTGCTTCCTGCGTTGCTTGCCCAAGAGAAAATTGTCGGAAGCGCGACCGAAAGTAATCGGCGAACATCTGCAGCAGCCCGAGCGATTGCTTGTAGCGTATCGTAGCGTCTTTACGGTCACTTGCTGCAACAAACTCATCGGGGTGTTTCATATAATCAGGGAACTCGCGCAGATCCACCTGTCTTTGTTGCAGACGCAAAAACTCTTTCCAGATTCCTATGTGATCTTTCTGAAAACTAAACGGTCCGCGCGCGCTCACGGCACCCCACTCTTCCGAAGGCTTGGCATTCGGTGTCAATGTCCCTTCCACATTGTCGAGATTTTTACGCACTTCCGGCGGCAGATCCGCCCCGCAGTTATACACGCGACGGTGTTCGAGCGAACCGCTCGCAGTTTTTCCAAAATTCAGCAGCAGAGTACGCTCCTCGTCGCTGAGCATCGCACCGTCTGCGATTACGTCCATACTGATCGTGGTCTCGTTGATATGGCTGATATCTTTCAAAAATGCATCGCGCGTAGCGCTTAACTCGGCTTGTGCGGAACGCTCTGCAAGCAGTGCGTTTTCAGATCCTTCTATGCCGGCAAATTTCGTGAGAAGATCTGCATTGCAGCCGTAACCAGAATCATTGTACGGAAGGTAGTTGGAATCAAACGGGCAGATCTCCCCGTAATGAGGTTTTATTTCTCCATCCTGTGCAGTAAAGCATGTGCTGCCGTTTAAGCAGGCGTCAGCGGTCGGGTAGAAACCTCCTTCGCCGGTGCAATCTAACCCCGTGGAAATCTGGCATTCATTTGCATCTGCCACACAACACCACCCTTCAAAGGGCTGATCGAAGCCGTGATTATAGGCCCATGATGTATCGACGTAGCTCGGATCCAACGCTCCTTTTACCAGATGCTTGTATCGTTGATTGAGAAAATCTGCGACCTGATCAAGCGTATAGATAGCATCAGAGGACTTGGCATCGTAGGCGTTGTTCAGTTCGCAGCGCACTTCTTCTATCTTCGCTTCGATCATCGCCTGATCCGCATGCAGGCAGGGAGAATTCATCTCAAGATCGCGAGAGTACTCCGCCATCTGCAAGTCCGTGTTGACGAGCATGAACATCGTCGATTGGATTCTTATAAGGAAGGTGAGCCCGAGCGCGCTCAAGAGTTCCCAGTTTGCAGGTTGCGTTTTAGCCTTCGCAATGCCGATGTCCGCTCGCTCAAGCACCTCTTTTGTGTAGTTACCGATCGGCTCTTTTGCGAGTAATTCTCGAGCGTACTCCGATTCGGGGCACGCACCGGCGAATGCAACGGCGGGCAAAGCCATAGAAAGCAGGATGATTGCCGGAAGCGCGAAAGTCGGCATGCCGATGGCGGTAAAGCGTTTCATTGAAGAGTCGGGTTGAGATCTTCGCAGGTAAAATCACCGTTTGTCGTACGGGGGCACATGGCGTCTGGGAATTTCAGATTGCCGACGTTTTGAAACATATGTCCCATGACACTCAAAAGATCGGTGAACTGCCGACCCGCCGCATCGAGGTATTGCGTGAACATATCCCCTGCAATTCGTGCGCCGATCCCCGAAGCTCCGTACTGAATACCGAGCCCCGTCGCTTCGTACTGCTGAAGTTGCAGTCCGATATCACTTGCAGTTTGGAGCAAGGAGACGGGGGGAAGGTTCAGGCGTTTGATGGGATCGTAGCCGCAGAGCACGGGCGGCGTGCGTGCGGGAAGTCCGTTGATTTGGCAGAGTTCCTGATCAAGCAGTTGCACGATGCGCTCCGGTCTGTACGGAGGAAGCTTCGGCGCCGTGAGAGCCGGCGGTACTTCGAATCGACCGAGGTTTGGATCGGGTAGTTCGCAGGCATTCCACGGGAAACCCTCGTCCGTGGTGGAGAGCGCCATGCGGCCGGGGAGCGCCACCGACCATTCATGCATTTCTTCGATGCACTGACCGGCGTAGCAGAGGTTGTTGCCGATGGTATTTTGATACTGCGCTTCGCAGCCGGGCTTGCACGCAAGAGGCATGGAATTGTAGAGAGATTGTATGCGTGGGTCGCTGAGGGCATCGCTGCAGGTTTCCGGAGCATCCAGCGTTCCGTCCGCTGTCAGTTCCTTGATGCCGTCATTGATTGCTTTTTCAACCAGCGCAGGATCGATACCGTCGTTCGTGCAGACGTAGTTCTCGTCATCCGGATTCGTATCCGCCGATGCGCAGGCAAAGTTTGCGTACGCGCTGGCGCACTGATCGATCGTCACGCCCGCTTTGTCGAGCACACCGTCGAGCGCCATCAGTTTGCATTGCACGAAATACGCGGGCCGCTCCGCTGCGCAGCAAGCAGCGGGATCTTGTCTCCCCCCATCTGCCTGTCCGATGCGTTCCAGTGTCTGGAGATTGCTTTCGGCGCAGGATTGCTGCGCATGCACAATTTCATGTGCAAGGAGGTAGAGCGATGTCCCCTTTGTCTTCGGGGACTCGGGAATACAGATATCCACGACGCCGTTTTGGCGCAAGGGAGAAGTGAATGTCTCCAAGCCGTTTTTGCAGGGGTCTTCGCTGCAGTGCACATCGATCGCGCAAGAGGCGCAGGCGCCAGGGAGCATGTCGGCTTGTTGTTCGGGCAGATCTTCGGCTTGCCCACCGGGAGCATCTTCCCGCCAGCCTCCTATCGTGCAGATATTATTGCCCGACACCGAGCGCGAGATATCGTCTTTAAATCGCTCCGGTTCGCAGCGCGTCAGAACAATGCCGCCCGTTCCGGATTGTTGCAGTGTGTTTTCCTGTCTCTGTGTCAGATCGCATGCCTCATACTCGATTCTTCGACACAGGTAACCACGCTTGCTGAAAGGATGCGAACAGATACCTTCGCCCTCCTTTGGTTCGGGTACCACTGCGCCGGCATTTTCATCATCTTTGTCCGAAAGAACTTCATCGGAATGTTCTTCACTGCTTCCCAATTGTTCACTGGTCAGCCCCGGTGAGATTCCGCCGTATATCTTACGGGGATATTTGCCACCCCGTACGAACATATCTTCAGAGTATGCGTCGTAGCAATCGAATGGAGAAGATCCACTCTCAAGGCATTCTCCATACGCAGGATGATAGAGTGGCACCTGTACCGGCTCGATGGGAATCAACCACTGCAGGCCGATATCGTCCTCGCGCATCCAGAGGTAGATGTTGCTGCGCTTATCGATGTACGCCGGATAGATGATGTGTTCATCGGTTCCTTTCTCCACGCTGTCTTTTTGAATAAGCACCTGCAGCGCAAGCAACGCATCTTCCAGATCGCACCAGCGATGCCGCAGCCATACATCTTCCGGAAAGTCGGGAACCTCCGATGCGTCTGCACATGCACCTTCGTGATCGATGACATACTGCACGCCGTGCCGGTAGCGCCACACCGCTGCGGTCATCTCGTCGCGATCTTCCTGCATACTTTCCTCGTCGCCGCCTGCCACAGTCGCACTTGCTGCGACGTGGCCTTCGGGCGTCCAAGTGTGTCGCAAATCTTTGAGTACGGTGATGATATCGTTGGCTTTCTTTTCAATTGCTTCTTCGTGTCCTTCCGGCCAAGGTCGCGCCCGTGTGAGTTCTTCGGTAAAGGGTTCTGAAAAGATGTCGCTCCCCGAGCGCCACAGATGGGTGATACCCGTCAGCTTCGCGATCAGATCGACCGGTTTACCCGGGTACCCGTCGATTCCCGCTTCGTATCCCGATGCGATCATCTGGAGCTCTCTGCCGAGTTGCCGGTGCCATGCGTTTCTCATAATGATGCTCTTGACGGAATTCTGCGCCAGCGCGCACATACTGTAGGTGTTTTGCGTATCGGTACTTCCGCACATGTGCGGCATATCGCCTTGCAGGGAGTAGAGGGCATCTTCCTGCTTTTGCAGCGTAAAAGGCGTCATATCCTCTCCGACTCGCGTTTGTGCTGGTTGATCGTGGTACACCCCGACGGCGAATCGCTCGAGAGACAGTTCCGCCTTGTCGGCAATAATTTCTTCTTCCACCAATGCTTTTACTTTCGCGTAGAGCGTTGTCTGCTCGGACTGCGCGTGCATGGGCAGCGGTGCGAGGAGCGCGATTGCCAGTATGCCGATGAGGAATAGAAGGCGTTGCATCGTTATTCTTGTTGAATGTCGCGCAGCGTATCTTTGGCGTTCCAGATGCGGGGCATGCATGCGCTGGTTTCCGCAGACAGCGCCGTGATGTTGCGAACGTCGAGAGAGAAGCGCTGCAGGCATTCGAGTTCCGAAGAGAGCGGCCGCAGCCTGTCGAATGCACCAAGCAGCGAGAGCACTCTGTGCAGTGATTTGCGCGCGATCAGTTGCTCCGTTTGAATGATCTCCGTTCTCAAGGAAGACTCCGTCATCAAACCCGACATGAACAGCGTAAACAGAGGCACCTCTGCGTGTTTTTTGTATTCCTCCCTCGTTGTATCGAACTGCACAAATTCCCCGAATTCCATCAATCCGCATTCGTAGACGCGCAAGTATTCAAGCAGCACGCGGCCTGTATCCAAGCGACTAATAGGAGTGCCGCTGCTCCATTGCGGCAGGTCTGCGGCGAGACTTTTTAGTTCCGGTCCGGGTTTGAGAAAGTCTCCGAAGTCCTCCGCCGAACAATCCAATTCCGACGGTTTCAGGTATTCCTCCACGACACTGTCGACCCGCTTGTGGTATGTGTCCGGCCACTGATCAATGTTATTTTCGAGGAATCCCAGTTTGCGGTAGTCACCAACGTGGCGTGAACACGGAGTAAGTATCGGCTGCGTGCCCGAAGCGCGCCCTGCATATTTCGGTACGTCCACTGCAAATGTTCCCTGCGCCCATGCCTGCATGGCAGGCGTCAGCAAACCGACGACGATGCCGGCAAGCAGCAATGATGTGGGCCATGTGATTAGGTATCGCAATTTCATTTTGCAGCAGGTGCGGAATCACAGGAAGACACAAAACAAGGAATGCGTGCCAGTTGTCCAAGCAGCTGCACGGACTGCCGCACCGTACCTGTCAGCGGCCACCGAAGTTCCCGCAGGAAAATATCGAAATTCCCTGCAAATTGCAGAAGCGTGCGGTAGCCGGCGTCGTATTCCACGACAAGTTTCAGTAGCTCCTCCTCGCGCCGCACCATCTGCGCGGCAATCTCGGTGCAGTACGACTCGGTGTCTGACTGATCGGCGATGGACGCGTCGGATCGGTCTCCGTACTGGCACTCCGGCCAAGTGTGCAGATCTGTAAATGCGATGCAGCCGATAGGCTGCACTCTGGAAATCGGTTGCGATGCATCACCCGGCATTCTTTCACTGGCGCTTTCGATCTCGCAGAGCGCCGCCGTGCGGCACTCAAGAGCGCGAATACTTTGGAGCAGATATGGAATGAGTTCGGACGTGTACACACGTTTCGTTTCGAAAATTCCTTTGATCGGCAGCGCGTCAGCGTGTTCATCCTGCTGGTCCATGACGGTATTGCTCCATCGCAGTCCTTGGTTATCGGGATGGGAATTGATCCAAGGAGTCGATGCGTCGGGGCCCTTTAGCCAGGCCCATCCGCTTTTATCGTAACGTACGTCACCAACGGGAGCATTCTCGGCCTCGCGCTTTCCAAAGAGATATGCACGGTAGAGGCGCTGCTCGCGTGCAATTTCTTTATTTGTTTTTGCCCTGCACATGTCGGCGTTTCCCGCTTGAACAGGGGAGGCAAAGGCAATCGAGCAACTTAAGGAGAGGATGACCGCCGATAGCATGAGGCGTGGTCGATGCATCATTGAGGCTGAGGGGAAGTCTGATCAAAGCGTTCGATGTACCGTTCGATGTGCTCACCCTCCGGCAAGCGGAAGTTTTCGAACATTTCTTCCTGCGGCATATCGTAGAGAAACTGTTTCTCCGGATTTTGAATAATGTTATCACTCGCTTCGCGCACGCGCGTGCGTATTGCGCGGAGCAATTCCTCAGGTTTGTAATCTTTGGTGATATCAAGCATCCAGCCATCGCGGGGTTTTACGCGGACCGCATTGAGCAGTTGGCATGCCCAGTCTTCTTTTTCGCAGGTGGTTTGCCCCTGCGTGAGCGGACTGCGGAATGCACCGACGGATCGCAGATCATCGAGCAGAAAAACAGCAGGTCGCGCGGCGATGCGTTGCAGTTGTTCTTTCAGGTCGCCTTCGAAGTGCACGCAACGACCCTTGGGATCATCGTGCGGCAATACGCAATCTTGCTCGGTTCCGGGGCGCACGCAATCATCGGATATCTCATCTTCCGCGCATGCCTTTTTCGTCAGGCTTCCCCAGAAGAGTTTGTATTCCTTCCCCATACTC
>CAYGDT010000066.1:0-7663 GCA_964348745.1 uncultured Candidatus Peribacteria bacterium | reverse complement strand
GTAGATATTCGGCTGCTTCGTGTGCTACCCTGCCCACATGCCTTCCCTCCCGAAGAACGTCACACTCTTTTGTTTCGGGTTTTTGGGTCTCGCATCTTTGGCAAGTGTATCGTCTCTCGCACTGACCGCCGACAGCCTCGCAGGGCTTCGTACTCTGACAATCCAATCGAACGGTGATTTCGTTATCGATCCCGGGGAACGCCTGATCATGACGGCGCAAGGAGACTACGGCACCTACACTGTCCCCATGCGCGCGGCATGGAGCATCGTCTCCGGAGAAGACCTCGGATACTTTTTTGAAACCTGCGATGCAGCCAAGGCCTGTGAATTTGTAGCGGGAAGTGCCGGCGGAGACGTGCGAATCCATGCAGAAACCAGTGGCATGACCGATGAAGAAGTCATTCACATCCGCCCGCCGACTCCCGCCAAACCGGTGGTCAGTCCGTTTACCGATGCGCTTCCGGACTGGGCGGGAGAGCCGATCGTTACTTTAAACGAGAGCGGCATTATCCGCGGATACGACGACGGCCGCTACGGGGCAGGAGACCTCCTGACGCGGGGACAGTTGATCACCATTCTGGAACGCACGCTCAAAGCACTGTATCTCGTGCATGTACCTAGCAACTGCCGAGAGCTGTATAACGACGTTCCGCCGGATCACTACGCCTACGAAGCCGCATGCGTACTGCGCGCAGGCGGGTACCTCGATTCCCTCTCCACCTTAAACCCCGATGATACCGTCACACGTGGAGAAACAGCATCATTGCTCAATCGCGTTACGGGCCCCGCGTTCCTGAGTGCGCGGAATCTGCGACTCAATCTGATCCTCTCCGGAGGACCGTACTTCGACGATGTGCCGGAAAACAGCACCTACTACGGCGACACAGCCGTCGTGCGATCCATCGGGCTGATGAACGGTAACCCCGATGGTATGTTCCAGCCGGGAAAAACCCTCAACCGCGCGGAAGCCGCGACGATCTTCTTTCGACTGATGAAAGAAGTGAAGCAGACCGGGGTGGCGGGGTTGTGATGTTCTACCGAAAGACAGAACCAAAATAATAGCTCTTTTTAGCCAAAAAACACGTACTCTTTTTTTATCGTGTGCTTAAGGCTCTGGCAGGATGTCTCCCCGAAGCGTGTGATGGTGGGGTAGTACTTTCCCCACTGCACCATGGCGATACGCAACACCGATCAGTTGGATGCCCGCAAAGAAACCCCCAAAGAAACCCTAAGGAAAACTACCGTCCGAAAACTTCGCATTGAATCTCTGGAGATGCGCCGGCTGCTCAGTGCATCGCCAAGTTCCGCCACGTATGAAACTGCAGAGCCCGCTGCGTACGTCGACGTAACGCAAATAACTCCCGAGGGCGAGTACGTTGCCCCGTCTGCTGATGATACTGCGGAGATCGACGCGCTGAATGAGCAGATAGCAGTGCTTGAGCAACAGATTGCAAAGCTTGGTATCGATGCACGGACAGGCGAGAATCTTCTTGGGAGTTTTTCGCGTTCCTTTACGCGCACAAGCGGCAATGCCGTGATCAAAGACGATGGCATCACCTTTACCGATCGCAGCTATGTCGTGTCCGAGGCGCTCCCCGTGCGACAGTCGGGAGACGTGTACGAAACGCGCATCTCGCTGACGTTTTCTTCATCGGACGATACGCATCTGTACCTCAATAACGACACGAAGGAGTACAACTACGAGACAGGGCACGGCGTGAATATTATTCCGAAGAGCAGCACCGACAATATCGGCGTCTGTGTGAATGCAAACGGAAGAATTCTGCAAAATATCGCTCAAACTGCGACGCTGCCGAACGGAGACTATACGATCACAATGACCGATACCGACGAAACGCACACGACGGTGATTACGCTGCCAAACGGAAGCAAGCGAACATTTACCCAAGATCAGCGAGCGTGGGAAAACAGCGGTCGCATCTTCCTAAACGCAGGAGGTATGACAGTCAGGAACCTCACAGTACAGCGTTTAACCGGTGCGACGCTCGGTGAGCAGCTTGAAGCGATAACATCGCAGCGCGATACGCTGGTACAAGTGATGACTGCTTCGAAACCTGTCGCACAAGAGGCAGATGCGATTTTTGGTGATCCGCAGTTACTCGACGATACGCTCGCGGAAGCTGATAGTACTGAAGCAGTCGTCAGCGACGTTGCTGCTGCAACCATCCGTAGCGAGAGTCCGGCTTTCGATCCTCTGCCTGCCGCCGAGGAAGACAGCCCCGAGCAGCGCATCGACGCTCTGCACGCGCGGCAGGAAGTCTTGCAACGGGAGATCGATACTCTGACGCTGCAGATGGAAGATCTGGAAACTAGGATTGCTAGAGAGAACGCGACACTGGAGGAGGCCGATGCAATGGATGCGCAGGCGCACGATATGCATACGCTGTGGGACAGGCAGCTGGGTCTGGATTCACAGAAGGTGACGCCGTCCATCCAAGTAGAAACCTTCCGCCTGAATCCGCAGATTTTAGTCTCCTATCGCGATATGCCCGCGGGGAATTTCCTTACGCTCGATGAGCGCGGCGCCGGCTGGCGATTTCCGGTCCCTGCCGGAAGCGGCGACATTCTTGCCAATCTTCCGCAGTTTGGCTGGTGGGGCACGACCACTCTACGAATGACAGATGCAGACGGGAATGTGCTCCGCGATGTGCTGGTGTTCAATCACACCGAAGCAAATTCCCCAAGTAAAAGCGGTGCAGTCAAAGGCGGAGGAGACGTGCCGCAGCTCGCTTACGTACTGGAAGTGCCGGCAGCACTGCGCGTGAACGCGAGCGATATGGAGCACTGCGCGCAGATGGAAGCGCAGGCCGCCGCCATGCGCGAAGAAGCGAGCGAGAGCCTAGAAGAATTGACGCAAGCACACGATGCCCTGCGCGAGCAGATCAATGCGCTCTCGCGCGCCCAGATCCCCTACTCCGCCATGACCATGGAACCCGTCGGCCATGCGTTCCGCCTTGCATTCATGAGCAACCGACCGCAGACCTACGTGGAAGCGCTGTTTGAGGGAGAAATTGTCTACCGCGAAACGATCGAGCATGCAGGAGGCACAAGCAACTCAGAAATGGTGATTGATGCAATGCACCTGCCGATTCCGCCGAGGCGCGACCCTGTTGCGATCGATTTTCGCATGCGTGATGCATACGAGGGCGAGATCCTTGATAGTGTCAGAGGCGCATACGACGGGACACACGCGCAGACAGCAGGCGGGAGCAACGGTGACCTGAGCGACCTTGAAACCGGAAGAATCGTCGAGAACCCGATCGAACCCGTTCTGACCATTATTCGTCTCGACGGTCCGAACGTCCTTGTCGCATGGCAATCGCCGCACGACGGCGCAACCCTAGAGTTTGACGGAGGCGGCATGCTCAGCCACGACCATGCGTCACACACCGGCGGGTCACAGCTCTCTGCATCCGCAGTGACGTTCAATGCCGATCGTCCGGAGGGCAACTATTTCCTCTCTCTCAAAGAACCGCGCAATAACCGCATCATCGATCAGCTGCAGTTCCACTGGAACCCGGCAACCAAAACACTGACACCGCCGGAGAGTATTCCGGAGATCACCGTGCCGGATGACAATGCCTTGCGGGATCAATTGAGCGCACTGGAACTAAAGTTTTTGGCGCAGTGCGGCATGACCGGTTCCATCGCCCCGTCCGATCCCACGGTCAGCCGCTCGCTCTTTGAAAACCTTTATAGCCACTCGAGGTTCTTCCTCGATGCCGGTAACGAGCAAGCGATCCTCGATGCGTCACCACTCAAGGGAGACCCTACTGCGGATAGTTCATTCCGTAACGCCCTCGCGACCTACGAAGCTGCGGTCTCTGTGAGCCTGCGTAACGGCGCGATCGTCGCGCAGAAGATCATCCATGGGGAATCGGAGAGCGCTGCGTTGGCAGAAGCGCAGCTCGGGTATAACTCCACGCTGACCTACACAGGCTGGCGCGATGCCAATTGGTTCGGGCAGACCTTCGTGCTGCCGTCCTTCGATGCGTTGATGGATGAGGGCATCCGACTGTTCCGGGAAGAATCCGGCATGTTCATCGCATCCAATGCGAAGCAGGTAGCGACTACAAACAGAATGGGTTTCATAGCTGATCGTGAGGGACCGGAGCACGAGATCGGTCATATTTCTACCGCTGCCTACAACCGAACACGGGCACTCCTTGAAAGTATCTATGGCGCAGGCAGCTCGCAAGTCGTTGCTTATGAAGGGTTCTACTACACCGATCAACAGGAGACGGTTGTGGCTGATGGGGGTGGGATTGTGGGGAGTGAGACAGAGAAGATATTGCTTGCGAGTGCAGGGGTGAATGATGGAGTCTTGGCAGAAGCGGGCGTGTTTGCTGGTATCTATATACCTGCTGATGCAAAAGAGACTATCGACGAAACTAGCCTCCGACTCGCGGAGAATGCCACGGATGAAATCACCTTCACTCTCAATGAAGATAAAATGGTAAACCTGTGGGTTACAGGGGTTGATCAACGCAACGTGCAACTTACTATCAGAGGAGGTGGTCTTGGCTCGACATCCTATTCCTCTCCAGCTATGGAAATGAACAGTGGTGCTTCCATAAGCCTGCATCTTACTCCGGGAATCTATACGCTGACGGTTCGAGACGGAACGGATTACAACCAAAGTCGGGCCTCCGGGAGTTTTAATGCACGTCTGCAATATAAGATTCTGGATTACACGAGTGCGGATATTCAAGGAATGATCAGCACGGAAGGCGATGCAAAAGTGATGCCTGTGAGTTTGAAGGTGGCGGAGTTTGATGGAGATCATAGAAAAGATTCTGCGGATGTAGAGAAACTCAATCCGAATAAACCCGTCTGGGTAGTTGTGCATGGAAGGGAAGATAGAGGCAATAGTGATGCCATTAATGAACTTGCAAAAAACTTGCAAGTGTTCGGCATGCAGGTAGTCACGATCGACTGGGAAGATGCTGCTGGAGACAATTTAACAAATATCGGTCTTCAAGGTACTCACTGGATAACTGCAGTCAGCACATGGGCAACACATCAACTACAATCTCTTGGATTCCAGGGTACTGATGTACAGATTGTCGGCCACAGCTGGGGAGCAGATATTGCATACGAAATCGGAGCATGTTTCCCCGGTGGAGTACGCACGATTGTCGCGCTGGATCCGGCAAAAGATTCTGCATTTCTCGGAAGTCACTACGATGAATCTGCCGTAAACTTCGAGGCTGTTTCACAACACTCATATGCATTTCATAGCAGTATCTTTGGAGATGAAAACCTAGCACTGAGAGCGCAATACTCGTTCGGTATCATCGCGCCTGAGAATTATGAAAACGTTATACATGACCACGAATCTCTTCTTGCACTCTTACGAGGTCAAATCGCAAGTGCCATCGGATTGGAATTTGTAGATGAGGTGGTTAATGATGCCTATCGTGAACATGGATTTGCTGTATCTCTGTTTTCGGAATTACTGAAAGAAGCACATGACAATCCAAATGCCGCAGTTGCATCAATGTTTGCCCCTGAACACCTACGATCATCCAGCGCTGCACTTCAATACAATAACAACTACGAAGGAGTTTTCATGGTCAATCCATATTTAACCAATGACAGCGATGGTGCCAATTGGTGGAAAGCAACCTCTTATGCGTTTCTTGGAACGAGACAAGACGGCAGCGAATTAAGCAACTAGAATATCTTTATGAAGAAATCTATTTCCTCAACGGCACTTATCGTCACGATTCTGGTAATCGTAACGAGTATATGGCTATTTCATGCGCTAGGGTACAGAGTAGTATCCGGCATGACAGATGCAGGTAAACGTGCAGAAGAATTGGTAATCAATGGAGGGAAAGCCACTGATTGCCTGAAATTAAAAACATTTTTCCCTACGTATCCTCCTCTTGGGATGATCCAAAGTGGATGTATCGAAGATTATGCGAAACTTTCTCAAGACCCCACAGCCTGCGAGTTGTTGCTACCGAGTGAGTATGGGTGGGGGTGCTTTGGTGGAATCAGCAACAAGATATTTGCTGATAGACTTTGTACTGGTAGTGGACCCGATGGATTATCAAAAGTGTACTGCAATCAAGATAGCGAAGGAGTTCTTTCGATAGAAAATCCTCAAATTGAAGACTGCGCAGCATATCAACGCACGGATCTCCGAGAATGGTGTCTCGATGCCCAAACAACACATACGGAAGGAGTATATGCTTGTGAAGAGATAACACGTGCTGTTGTAAAAGATCATTGCGAATTCAATTACGCAGTCAAAAATCTCGATTCAGCTCTATGCAATAACGTACAAGATATAGAGCGTCGGAACTATTGCTTGTTCTATGTACAAATGGCTATTAAGTACAAGCAATAAATCAATCGATGAAGCGGCAGTATGGACGATTCTTCAATTTATTAATGATAGAATCACTATTACCAAGTCAATCTCCTAATGAAATTGAACATTTGTATTAATAGGCTCAAAACGGTAGGAATAGTAGGACTGTATTTGTTCGCTAGCTGCTTCGTATATATACACACATCAGGTGGCTGGGCAGCATTGTTCTATTTAATTTTTGGGTCATTATTTTTCACATTTGTTTTTCTTTGGTGTCTGGCTTTTTTATTTATTGGCAATAGAGTTTTTCCATTAACGGGAAAAGCTATAACCATTAAGCACTGTAAATATCTAATACTATTAACACTTTTTTTCCAAGTAGGAGCAACAATGCTTAACATCGGAGATTGTGCGGATAATGTTGGTCAATATTCATTCTTCAATGTAGTTATTAATAGTTTAAGAGGTGTTCAGAATATTTGCGGTACATATCCCAGTAACACATTTGCAATAACAGTTAATGCATTTCTATTTTTCATGGTTGGTTACATTATTTCACTTCTTTTAACTCTAACAATTTTACCACTCAAAATGAATAACAATGAACACAATCACGTTTAAGCTCGACAAGAGAATCTGGCTTGTGCTCATCGTGATTATATTAATCAATATTTTTATTTTACCGGAGTCTTTGTATTACGGTTGGATTATTCATCACAGTAAACACAATGTATTAGAAAAAGGTATTGTTTGGTTGGTTTCATTGAGTGGAAACCCCTCTGCAGAATATGAACTAGCACTGTATGCATGCTCAAAAAATGCTTCTAGCGCAGCTTGTACAAAGAACATGCGAAAATCTACAGAACAAGGACATCCATTTTCTCGATTTTTACTCGCAAACACTGAATTACAAAAAGTTAGACCTGAATTCATGAAATCAGCTCTTAATTTTGAAATATTTCTAATGTATAGCAGGATTGCAAATCCTCGTTATGAAGTAGATAGCAACTATGCTTTTTTCTTGTTTGCAAGGGAACTAGCAGCTGAGAAGCTAAATACGTTGTATTCAAATCTAAATGAAAACAAAGAATCCGTAAGAGCAACAAGCCTGCAAGAAGCTCAGGCATTAAAAGAAAATTGGGAACGTCATTGCTTAAAGCACATTAGTGATCCTTATTGTTCTTACAAAATTAGTAACTGAAAGGTTTATTGTATAAATTATTTATTCAATTTTGAAGACTAATAGAAATGCCATTCTACTGCAATTTCCTGCTGCGGTGCTAAACAAGTACTTTCCTATACTCTAGGGCTGAAGGAAGA
>CAYGDT010000065.1:0-7838 GCA_964348745.1 uncultured Candidatus Peribacteria bacterium | reverse complement strand
AGAATGCAGAAGAAGAAGAAGAAAAAGGCGACCTAATTAATGTAGCGAATGTGGGCAGTATTGTTGCGTTTGCGTATGAACAGTTGAGAAATTCAGCTGAATATACGCAAGAGCATCTGCTCCGTCAACGAGCGATCCGTCGTTTTCTACTACGTAATATATCTTTGCGTACGAATCAAAAGATCGAGAAATCTCTTGCCGAAGAAATTATCATAGAGCTTACTCAGGCAGGCTACATAGAGAACAATACTGTTCCTCGCTCTTCTCTTTCGAAAATATCACAGTCACTCATCAAGCACTACGATAACTACTGGAGAATGAAGCCGCATACGCTTAAGGCCAGTGCCGAGGAGTGGACGTTTGACCTCATGTCGGTTGAAATTGAGGCAATTATCGCTGACGATAAAAAACTACAAATATATCAGTATTTTGCTTACCAGCATTATAAAAAAGTAGTCGATCAAGAATCATACCGTCACCTCGGCGAGATTCAAAACTTCGATCTAAGTCTGTATATCGCAGTGCACAAAATATTACTGAAGTCTGACCTATCTACGATTCGTTATGCTTTGCAACAGCTCTACAGATTGTCTGATGACAACATTCAAGCGTACATACATTTTCACGAGGGCATCACCCGGCTATTTTCATCTGATTTAACCAATCAGTTATCACGGTCGATTGACCGTCACGGCGCTCCGCTGAGGATCTTCAGGTCTATAATCGAAGACCGAGACGAGCTGCCAGAGCTTCTGGAAAAGAGCGGCCAGCTCACTTCTGCCTATAGAGCGAAAATATCGGAGAATTACAAACGGGCGGGAAAGCGCCTAGATAAAGCGTTGATAAAAAGCATTGTTTTTCTTTTGATCACAAAGTCGCTTATCGGTCTGTTTATTGAAATCCCATATGACCTTGCGGTTACAGGATCGATTATTGTTTTACCTTTGGTAATAAACCTATTGGCACCGATTATATTTTTGCTAATTCAGAGGGTTACTATCAAAGTACCTAGCGAAGCCAATACTGATGCGATCGTTGATTATATGGAGAATGCCTTGTATGAGGAAAAACAGAACAAACTATCAAACAAACATCATACAAAGAAATATAGTATCGGCTTTAGTATTTTTTACGCGTTGATGTTCATGATCGCGTTCGGTATTGTGTTGAGTCGGCTTATCGCCATTGATTTCAACGTGGTGCAGATTGTACTATTCGTCATATTCTTTGCGACCGCTAATTTCCTAGGATTTAGGCTGACCGGAATTGTCCGAGAGTTAGAACTGGTCACCGCAAACTCTGGTACTATTCAGCTCATCAGGGACTTTCTTTATATGCCTTTTATCGTTCTGGGGCGTTGGCTCTCGGAAGAGTATAAGAGAGTGAATATCGTCGCCCTGGTATTGGATACGGCTATAGAGTTACCACTAAAGACGGTACTGAGACTTGTACGTCAATGGACAAAATTTCTCAATTACAAAAAAGACGAGTTGTAACTCATACCTACGTGCAGCCTTAGCGAACCTACCACCATAGAAAGGGGCGTTATCGCTTCGTGGTTTCGATTGAGTTGATAAGTTTCGACATCTTCTTCAGGCTGTCTTCGAATGAAAAGTAATAGATGCGTTCTCTTCCAGCTTTATGATGATGTATGATGCCTGCGCTTTGCAGTATGCCAAGATGATGTGAGATGGTCGGACGCGAGAGATTCATTCGTTCTGCCAGACTCTGGACGCTGAGTCTGCTATCTTCACCTATGATGAAGAGTATCTTCTGCCTGACGGCACTCCCAAGAGCATTGAATATTGGAAGACACTCCTCAAAATTGCCTTTCGGATCCATGCGTCGCCTATTCCTTGCCCTCGATTGAGATGCGCGGGATAATCTTGCCCAGCCACCGAGGCATATACCAGGCTTTGTCGCCCAATAACGACAGTATGGCTGGCCCCATGAGCATTCTTACGAGAAATGCATCTACGAGGATACCGAACGCCAGTCCGAATCCGACTTGCTTAATGATATCGTCAGTGCTGAACATGAAACCACCAAAAACAGATACCATGATTATCGCCGCTGCGGTAACGACCTTGGCACCGAGTGAAAAACCATCTTTGACTGATTGCTTGGCATTTTTGCTATGCGTGTACGACTCTCTGATGCTGGAGTTCATGAAGAACTCGTAGTCCATCGCGAGGCCAAAGAGGATACCAAGGCCAATGATTGGCAAGAAGCTAATAATCGGAGTCGGCTCGAATAAACCGAAAGCGCCCCACTGGAACGTCATAACAAGTGCCCCGAACATCGCTCCGACTGAAAGTATGAAGCCGACTGTCGCTTTGAGCGGTACGAGAATCGAACGGAAGGCTACCATTAGAATCAGGAAAGACAGACCAACGGTTATTCCGAGATATGGTGGAAGTGCTTCCAGCATCTTCTGGTCAATATCTGTCTGAATGGCGGTGGTTCCCGTTACCGAAAGTCGTACGTCGCTATCACGTAAAACAGTACTGTCGTTTCGTAGGTTCTTTATCAGGTTGACAGTCGCTTCGTCCGAAGGACCGCTGGTCGGGATAACCTGGATGAGCGCCTCATTGCCGCTTGAAGTAACCGAAGCCGGAATAGCGCGTGCGACGCCTGGTTGTGTAGCCAGTTGAGCAGCGATCTGTTGAGCCTTGCTATAATTCGCCAACATGCGAGCCGCGCTGTCAGGATCTTTGGTTCCTTGACCGGCTAGTTGTTGAGCCGCCGGTAAAGCTAGTTGGCCGGATAGGAGGGCTAGTTTGGTTTGTTCAATTTCTTGGGATGTCGGAGACTTTATGCCCTCGGCGAGCACTATCAGCGGCCCGTTGAATCCTTCACCGAATCCACGGCTAAGGATGTCGTAGGCCTTTTTCTGGGTTGTATCGGAGGCTGCATATTCATCGGTCGGCAATCCGAGGCGAAGGTCAGTCAACGGATAGCAGAGGCTCGCTAGCAACACAACTACCACCGCGATAACTGGCAAAGGTTTACGGCTAATAAAGTCACCTACCTTATACCAGGCTGACGTGTGGCTGATATGCAGTTCATGGTGTACTTTTGATGCATGATAGGTAGCTCGTTGTTTCCTAGAAAGAATACGCCCGCCGATAAGCCCGGCGAGTGCGGGGAGAAGCGTGACGGCTGCAACGGCCGCAACGGCCACCGTCCCGGCTGCAGCAAGGCCCATGGTTGTCAATAACGGTATCTGTATAACTGACAGGGCAGAAAGGGCAATGACAACCGTCAGAGCCGCGAATATCACGGCGTTACCAGCCGTTCCGATAGAACTGGCGATCGCAGTTTCATGATCATCACCTTCGAGTACGTAGCTTCTATAGCGCGAGAGTATGAAGAGTGAGTAATCGATTCCAACAGCCAGACCAAGCATGACGGCGAGGACGGGAGTCGTAGCATTAATTTCAACCACACCACTCAGTGCGAATACCGCACCTACGCCAGTGACGAGGGCGAAGATCGCAACCATTAGTGGTAGACCGGCAGCAAAAACAGTCTTGAACATAACGATGAGAACAATCGCAGCAACTATGACTCCAAGAATTTCTCCTATGCCGAGAATCTCAGCCGGAGCCAGTCTCACGATGTCACCGCCCGCCTCGGCACTCAGACCACCTTTACGGGCTATATCTAACGATGTCGCTACCTCCTCCGCGGTCTGGTCGGTGACATTATTACGACTGACGGTTAGCTGCAACTGAGCGAAGGCGATTCGTCGATCCTTCGACACCGCTTCTTCATAGACAAACGGACTAATGATCTGCTCAACGTCTTTAGCTTTTGCGGCGTCAGCCAGAGTTTGATTGATGATTCCCTTGTAATCGTCAATAGTTTTTCCGGCTGGAGCCTCAAAAACAATCCGGCCCGTTCCACCGCCAGCATTCGGGAATAGCTTCTCAGCTTTTTCTATCGTCGTTTGTGCTTCTGTACCTGGAATTGAAATATTATCCGAAGCGGGCTCCTGAAACGTAAACATGAGACCAAGTACAACCGAGACGATGGCCAGCCAGGCACTTATAACGATCCATTTATGTTTGAACGAAAATAAGCCTAGTCGTTTAAGAAAATTTGCCATTGCTATCCTTTATTGGTTTAAATTTTTCTACGCATTAACTCTATTATAACATGGATATATTCAAGCGATCGCTTTTCAGAAGCACGTTGAATATATTGATTTGCTAAGTAAAGACGAGTACAATAAGTATGAATAGTATGTTGTGTATCATAAATAGGAGAATATTATGGTAGGTAAATTTAAGTTTTGGGGTTCAGCGACAGTCGGGACAAAAGGCCAGATAGTCATACCTTCAGAAGCACGCCAAGCACTAGGCATGAAGGAAGGTGACAAGTTACTCATTGTCAGCTCAGCTCATAGTGAAACGTTAGTTATAGTTAAACCTGACGTGCTGGAGCAACATATGCAACGTGTACAAACAAACATCAAAGACCTGCTCGACGAAGATATTAAATAATGGATAAACCAATAACACAAATGAAAAAAATCGACACAGACGATGGTAGAAAAAAGCATATACTACCAATCTTCGCCGGCTTGATGGTGACAATGCTTTTGGCCTCGTTGAATCAAACTATTTTTAGTACTGCGCTTCCTACTATCGTGGGTGAACTAAAGGGTGTTGACCATATGCTGTGGGTCACCACGGCATACATACTAGCAGCGACGATTATGATTCCTGTTTACGGTAAAGTCGGAGATTTGATCGGTAGAAAAGGTCTACTTATCACTGCGATCACTCTCTTCATGGTGGGATCGGTTTTCGGCGGATTGGCACAGGATATGACCTGGCTTATCGTCGGACGTGCCATCCAGGGTCTGGGCGGTGGCGGCCTCATGATTCTGGCGCAAGCCATAATAGCCGATGTCGTCCCGGCGCGTGAACGCGGTAAGTATATGGGCATAATGGGTGGAGTATTCGCTTTCTCTTCAGTGGCTGGCCCGTTGCTGGGTGGCTGGTTTACAGATGGCATTGGCTGGAGGTGGGCATTCTGGATGAACATACCCCTCGGGATATTGGCTATCGCTGCAGCGGCCTTTTTTCTCAGGTTGCCAAAGAACACCAATACCCGGCCAAAGTTAGACTTTATCGGTATGCTTCTGCTGGGTATTACATCGACTATTATTGTGTTGCTTTCTATCTGGGGAGGACGAACCTATGAGTGGAACTCACCTGAGATTCTATCGTTGATTGTCGGTGGCTTGGTTGCTGCGATCAGTTTTGTGTTTGTAGAACGTAGAGCCAAAGAACCTATCATGCCGCTCTATCTATTCAAAGACCGCAACTTTAATCTAACTACCACTGCCGGTTTAATTATTGGTATCGCGATGTTCGGCACCCTCGCTTACTTGCCAACGTATCTGCAGATGGTAACCGGTGTTGGTGCGACTGAAGCAGGGCTGTTAATGATTCCGATGATGGCCGCACTCCTTGTCAGCTCTATAGCGACGGGACAATTGGTAAGTAAGACAGGCCGCTATAAATGGTTACCAGTTGTGGGTACATCGATAGTAATAGTGGCGCTAGTACTGCTGTCGACGATGACCCCGACAATGCCTATCTGGCTCCTGTGTTCTTATCTGGCGGTCATGGGGTTTGGCTTAGGTATGAGCATGCAGATCCTTGTTTTAGTCGTACAAAATTCGTTCGATGTGTCGATAGTAGGTACAGCGACCGCTTCCAATAACTATTTCCGACAGATCGGAGCGTCGCTGGGAGCGGCAGTCGTTGGTACCCTGTTCGCGACTAAATTGACTGAACTGCTTACGAAAAGACTGCCAGCTTCAGGTACGGGAAGTGCCGGAAGTAGCAATTCGTTTACACCTGACTTAGTAAATCACTTGCCAACGCCTATCCATGACATTGTTATTAGCTCATACAATGAGGCATTAACTCCTATATTCCTCTACATGGTTCCGCTTATTGCCATAGCGGTGATACTTCTAAGCTTTGTGAAAGAAAAACCATTGGCTACTACAATCAAAAGAGATGCTGTCCCTGAGTCGTTGGAGATAGACGGCGGCGACTATGCATATATCGATAAAAAGCCTCAGTAAACGTGCGTCGTAGCCTTTCTTGATATATCCTTCATTTCCCGTTTGATCTACAAGCAAAGTGGTACAAGCACATAGTTTGAGCCCTACAGTCGGGCTACGAGTTCTCACCCGGGAGCATAATAGCCGGATGAACTCGTTGCTGGTATTTAGCTGATATAATCAAGCCAAGGAGACGCGTATATGGCTGGTAAAAAGAAAACCTCAATCATTAAGTGGATTGTAGTCGGAATTGCTATCGTTGCTCTTGGCGCCGTGGGCTTCTTAGGCAACCAGGCATACGAAACCAATACTGCAAACTTCGCTGATGAGCTGCTACAAGCGGTTGTTAAAGAGTATCCCGACACGACGTACTGGCTCACCACGCACAACTGGAAAGGCGAGAATAATGTTAAGGAAGTTCTTGCACCGTATCTCAAACCTGAAACTGTCGCGATTCTTGATAAGATTAAACCCACAGTCTGGGATGAATTAAAGACAGAGGGCATCGACTTTTCAGAAAAGTTCATCTGGCTTGATGATGACCTCTGGGAAGATGAGCTTAAAGACCTAGAGAAGCACAATGCAACTGAAAACTTTGTACTTATTGATCTCAATAAAGACCCCAATCAACTAAAAACGATTATTGATCTGCTTTAGTTTTCTTCTTTGAGTAACTACTAAGCGTAGTGTATACAACGAGCCTCTGATAAAATCCCGGCCGAATACCATTCTTTGCGACTTCGTAAACAACTAGTACGATGAATGTCACTACGACACCGATGAGGTAGAAGTACCAGTTTGACCAGAACAGAATCGCTGGTGCGAGTGCTATCGGCAGTATGCGCGTAACGAAAGACTTAACTAGTACATCATAGGTTTCCTTGAAACTCGCGTAGGCAGATGACCGCGCGTCTGCATGAAGTTTCAGGTAGTCCACATACTTCTTAACTCCACTATTGTGATCCGTGTACCATTTGTATGATACTTCGTCATCTGCCATATCATATAGGTCATAGAAGCCCTTTTTAGTGCTAAACACTGACGAATGGAATATAGTGAATAGCCAACTTATTCTCTGGCCACCAAAACACCACAAGCCAAACAATATACCAACAACTAGTGCAACAATACTCATTAACTCAATCATAGCATCAACTCCACTTATATGCGCCCGTGAAGCGCATCACCTCTTCTACGACTAACGGTGATTTCATCCGTCGCATAAACTCACAACTATCGTTCTGCGAGAGGATATTCAAGCTACCCTCCCACAAAACATCATCGTCAATGATTGCCACTTTCCGGTGATGCCCTACGGTCATAAGTACCGTAACTCCAATCTCCTGCAATATAGCCGTTGCTTCGACCGCCTGCTGATAAAGCACCCGATCGTGTTCCTCAAAAGGCTTAGTGTTAACGATTACACGCACTCCTTTTGCTCGTAAGCGTCGTATGGCCGGTAGGAGTGCATTTAAACGCTTCATCGTGATGAATGGACTTTCAATTACAACTAGCGATCTAGCACATCGTAAGTCTCTTTCAAAAGCATCGTAAAAACTTTGCTGGTTATAGAGCCTAGAGTCTATAATAGTCATAGAATCATGGCTACTTTTGGTTCTAAATAAGCTAAACATTTTGCCCTCCTGAAATAACGTTTTCAGTAACAGAGTAAAAAGTTCTATCCTCATCCACGAACCCCTGCCAAGAAAACTGAGGAAAGTATGAATACAGACGGTTACAAAGAAATGAT
>CAYGDT010000064.1:0-8176 GCA_964348745.1 uncultured Candidatus Peribacteria bacterium | reverse complement strand
CTCTGGAATCGCTCGCCGAAGTCCATCGTTTTCTGCCGGAGTTGCAGAAAGAAGTCGCGCTGAAGTTCTTCTCCATTGCCAACGTCGGATCGTCTGAAATCAAGCCTGCGCACTGGACGGAAATCTCACGGATGATCGAAGAGATCTACGATGATTTCGATGGATTTGTCGTGATTCATGGGACCAATACCATGAGCTACACAGCATGTGCTCTCAGTTTTGCGTTGCAAGGACTCAGCAAACCCGTCGTGCTCACGGGTGCGCTCATGCCGATCAATGACCTTGCCGGCGACGGGCGTATGAATCTCATATTTGCCATCAAAGCTGCGCAGTTGGATATCGCGGAAGTCTGTATCGCCCTCGGCCCGAACGTCCTGCGCGGCTCACGCGCCAAAAAGGTAGAGGCATCATTCCTGCAGGTCTTCGATTCGCCCAACTGTCCCCCGATCGCCGATTTCAGCATGGAGACGCATCTGGCTCCGCACAGGCACGTGCGCCGCAAGCGCATTCTGGATTGTAAACCCGATTTCGACCCGAATGTCATCATGTGCACTCTCTATCCGGGAATGCCACAAGCCTTTCTTGACGGTATTCTTGCTGCCAATCCCCATGGAATCGTGATGCGAGCCTACGGTCCGGGAATGTTATCGCAGGATATTTTCCCATGGTTGCAGCGCGTCACCCAGCGCGATATCCCCATTGTGATGACGTCGCAGGCTTTGCGGGGAAAAGTCGAACTGCACCGCTACAGAAAACAACTGGTGCTCGAGCAACTCGGGATCATCTCCGGAAAGGATTTGAATTTTGAATGCGCAGTCGTGAAACTGATGTGGGCGCTCACGCGCGCGAAATCTCCAAGGCGTATCCGCGACATTATGGAGAAAAGTCTTGTAGGGGAACTGACAGAGTGAAGTTCTTTAGGTGTTGTTGCTATTTGGCACAGGTTCATCTGGATCCATCCAGTTCTGAAGGAAGTTTAGGGTAATCTCATCATGAGTCTCATATTGACCAGTTGCCAACGTGGCTGCAGCCGGTTGACGGGTGAGCGTTGGGGAGATTGTCTGAGAGTCGACATTAGAATCGGAATTTATAATTCGAACATTGTTCATAGTCTTTTTTTGGGAGATAAGTGCGTGCGCAGTATTCCTGTAATCTCTGATAAGCGGAACTGCATGGCAAACCGATGCATCAATAGGAACCATTTTTGTTATTGAATAGACAAAAAACAAGCATCGTTGAAACTGATTGACCTTAACAATTGCCACAGTTATTCTTTCGAATTATCCGTCGTGTTATCGTTCTCTTCTTTGTCATCTTCGCCTTTCGGATGAAGGTCATGTTTCTCCATCATGTGTTTTCCGATCACGGAACCGATTGCGCCGCCGATAATAAGACCCGTCACCAATTGCTTGATGACCTTGTCGGCACGACGTATTTCCCGTGGTTTGCAGAAGGGCCACATCTAGCAAGATTATAGCACGACCTCCGGATAGTTCCCCAGCTCTTTAAGCACAATATTCTTCACTTCCTTCAGCTTCTCTTCGCTGCGCGCTTCCATGCAGATGCTCAGTTTGGGCGACGTATTGCTTTTACGGATACCCGCCCAGGCACCGTTGCCGAAGTCGATGCGGGCGCCATCGAGATCATTGACCGGATAGATCTTTTTAAAATGCACGGTCATCGCATCAACGATTTCGGCTTTGCGGTCATCGGGACAATGCGGACGAAGCTCGGGGCATTGATAAACTTTGGGAAATTCAGACATCAATGAGGAAAGCGTGATTGGTGATTGATTTACCCTGAGCCTGTCGAATGGGTGATTGGTGATGGGTGATTTTACTTTTGAAAGGATCATCATGACTCGTAATGCTGCGACAAGCGCGTCATCGAACCCGTAGTAGTCCTCGCCGCAGAAGAAATGACCGGATTGCTCCCCACCCAGTTTCGATCCGTGCTCCCGCATTGCGTGCTCCACGAAGGAATGGCCGACGGTGATCATGATGGGTGTGCCGCCCCATGCAGGGATCTGCGATTCCAGTGCGCCGGAATTTGATACGGTGAAAATGATAGGTGCTTTCGGATTCCTACTGAGGTGATCTTTGGAAAGCAGCAGCAGCACTTCGTCGGACGTGCGGATCGTTCCTGTTTCATCCACGACTCCCAAACGATCACCGTCTCCGTCGAACGCAAGACCGATGTCTGCTCCAATTGCGCGCACCTTTGCCTGCAGGTCTTTGAGCGTGTCATGCCTGCTCGGGTCCGCGGGATGATTGGGGAATTCTCCATTGGGCTCTATGTAGAGACCGGTCACCTGCGCACCCGTTGCAGAAATTGCTTCCTTGTAGAGCGGTCCGGCAACGCCATTACCGGTGTCGATGACGACCTTGAGTCCTTTTCCTGTGTTCGGGAACATTGCGTGGAGATATTTTAGATAGGGGGTGGCGGCGTCGATTTCCTCGACCGAACCTTTGTGATTGGTGATTGGTGATTGGTGATTGGTGATTAGTGATTGGTGATTGGATTGAACAATTTTTTTATACAACTTTTGCAGCTCCTCTCCCGCAAAAGCCTCGGCATCGCGTATCTGCAGCTTGATACCGTTATCTTCCTTTGGGTTGTGGCTTGCGGTGATCTGCACGCTGCCATCGAGATGCCTGTTGCAGATCGTAAAATACGATAGGGGACTCGGTGTCTGCCCGATCTTAAGTACATGGCAACCGGCTTCCACCAATCCCTTGATGATCGCTTTTTCAAACATCGGTCCGTGCGTGCGTGCATCCCGACCGACCGCAACTTTCGGGTGGTCGATTCCATACATTGTACGAAGTTCGTCGCCAAACGCCCTGCCGATTGCAGTGCAGACTTCCGGAGTGATCTGCGTACCGACGACACCGCGGATGTCGTATGCTCGGAAAATATGAGGATCAAGATGGATCATCGGTAGTAGCTTAGTGGAGAAAGGAAACAGAGGAAACAAACGATAAAGGATAGTGGAAAGAGGATAAAGAATAGATAACAGATGTTTCCTTTATCCACTATCCACTATCCTTTACCCACTATCCACCCTTCGTTCCACATCGTCGGCGTCTTAAACACTACTCCCGACTCTTATTTCGACGGTGGACAGTATGATCGCATAGATGCCGCAGTTGAGCGCGCGGGGCAGATGCTTGCCGAGGGAGCCGATATCATCGAAGTCGGAGGGCAGTCGACAGGCCCCGGATCGTCGGATGTCTCAGTCGATGAGGAACTTACTCGAACCATTCCCACCATCGAAGCGATCAGCGCGGCGTACCCCGCTGCACGAATCTCCATCGATACGTTCCAATCTCGCATAGCAGCAGCAGCGATCGATGCAGGCGCCAGTATGGTCAATGACGTAACAGCCGGAAGAGGGGACGCAGCCATGTTTGCGACACTCGCCAAGCACGATGTTCCACTGGTTCTAATGTATAGCAAAGACCCGACGGCACGTACGACGATCGAGGAGCGAGCGTACGAGGACGTCATCGAAACCATCTCATCATTCCTCATGGAACGTATAGCCGAGGCGCAGGCTCAAGGTATCGACCGCAGACGGATCATCATCGACCCGGGAATGGGACACTTTATTTCCTCCGATCCGCGGTATTCCTTCGAAGTGATTGCCAGACTGAAGGAACTCACCGCTCTCGGGCCGGTCTTTGTCAGCCCTTCGCGGAAATCCTTCCTTGCAGGCCCGCGAAATCTTCCCGCAGCCGATCGTCTGCCGGCAACCATTGTTGTGTCTGCGATCGCTGTGCAACAAGGTGCATCATACATCCGTACGCATGACGTCGCGTCCGTGCGGTGTGGGTGCGAGATTGCTGTGGAATTTTAATTCGCCGCTACGGATTACACGTATTCTCTTTATCCTCTATCCACTATCCTCTATCCACTCCTAGCGGAATTACTCTGTTTCATACTGCTGCCGCAGCTTTTGCAGTCGGCTTATTTTTGCAGCAAATTTTCTTTCGGAATAGAGTGGCTGTTTATTCCATAGCAGGCGATCTGGGCGCAGCCGAAGTCTCCTCGGGTCGTATCCGCGAGATTGTTCGTGTTCTAAATCAAGTACAGGAAAGCCCCTACCGACATGCTTCTCTTTGACCCACTTGGCACATTGAACCAAATGGCTGTCTGTTGCGTAGAGCCCGCCGATCGTTACCGGCCATCTTCCCTCTGCGTCGCATACGTTTCGCATACCGATCACCGAAGCATCTCCGCTGACAGGGTCATAAAGATCATCTACTCCTTTCAGAGCAGCTATGACTTTTCCTCCTGTTCTCAAAAGTACGCAACTTCCGGGTGCATTTAGGATTGGATCAACAAAAAGTCTTTTATCTTCGCGTTCGCCAAAAAGGCACATTGAATGGAACTCATCTGCTAAGTTACAATCTCCAGGATGATTCGATGTGTCTTCGCTAGACTGCACGGTATCCAGTCGTATCGATTCACCATATTTTTGCTCCCACTGATTTCTATATGCAGCCAGCCATGGCAGATTTTCATAGGAAGACAAATAGCTAAACAAAATAGGAAAGCATTGTGTGCCAAATTCTTCAATAAGTTCTTTGATAATGTCTGCAACGCAAGGATATGTTCGGTACAATACGAGCATTCTGCGGAGCAGTGGTATTGGGGTGATACAATCGTCTAATTCTGACCGCAGTCTGCCTTTAAGGGCTTGCGACAAAATATTGTGTCGCAGCTCGGCACTCATTTTAGGATCTGCTTCTCTAAGAATTACATCAGCCTTGCCATTTCTAAACAATTCACTTGCGCAATTTCCGCGTGCAACATGGTTTGCAAGTTGTAGTCTATGCCGAGGGGACAACCACGAACGCACGGCTGCTTCTTGATCATCAATATCAGAACAATCCAATATATCTATAAATGATTCGGGACGCTGCATTCTCAGTACATGACGAATGTTGCGTTGTGCAATGCCGATTGCATGCAGGTACCTGTCACCGGACCAATTATTTTGGTTTCCGGTGAGACGCCCAAGATCGTTTCTGAGTGTCGTAACCAATTCTGCAAGCGTCTTGCTTGCTTCATAACCTTCATTATGCGCAAGCAACTGAAAGCCGAGTACGTGGTCTTCTTCAACTGATAATGGAATTTCGCGCGTGGTGATTACCCCTGCATCCGTTACGATACCATCTGCGTCCAACTCAAGAATGTTGCGTATACATTGCCGCAACTGCTCTTGTTCATGAATTTTAAAACCCCTTGGAAAGATAAATTTCAGATTTTCATCATGCAAAGCTGCATGGGAGACATCTGCCGATATGCGCAGAGCTTCTAGGCAGAGGAGTTGATTCGATGGTGTTTCTTCTGAAGATAACGGGACGATCTTTCGAACGTGTGCCCCGATCGTGCGTAAGGATTGAGAAACAGTTGTACCTTCAAGCGGCAGACGCTTGGGTTGCTGAAGAGTGAAAAATGTCCCAAGGCGCAGCAGCTGCGCCTGCGTTTGCTGATGGGTTGCCATATCCAACCACTGTTCCAGCCGATTTTCTGCGAAACGAGGATGCATGGCAAAAGGACTCAGACTACGCTGAGATTCTAGCTCTCACTACGAATTTTTACAGTAATTTTAGGTGCAAATGATCGTTTCTGATCACGTATTTTCCTCTAAAACAAGCCATTGATCAAAATTGCGAGCAGCGCTGTGATGACCGCCATAAAGATGAGTCCCGCCGTGATGGAGAGTATGACACCCTTCGCTTTCTCTGCCCGCGTTTCATCTCCGAGATTCACAATGAGGTAGATGCCCGCGGAGGCGATGATGACGACGGCGACGAGCGCGACGAAGCCGAGGATGGTAAACAATGTCAGTACCGCCGGCGTGATGATGCCCGCAGGGTTTCCGGAGACGATCGATCCGGCGATGATATATTTTACAACGATGATGAGAATGCCGAGCAGAATGGAGAGAATTGCTTTCTTAAATGCCTGCTGACCGTTTTCACCGTTGTAGTCCACGACCGCTTTAATGCCGTAGGCGATGATGGAAATGATGGCGAAGAGAACGACCGGCGTTTCGATAAAGTTGATCGCGCCAAGTAGTTCATACGAGAGAAGATTGGCTCCTCCAACCGGATTGGCCCCTTGGTCGAAGTTGAAGGCGACCATGTAGGCATTGGCAATGCGCGCCGAGACATTGATCAGCACGATTGCGACCAGAGCCATGATCGTTACTTTCCGCGCGTTGCCGATACGTCCTTCGTCCTGCGCGACGATCGCAAGCGTTCCTGCGATGACTATAACGAGCACTGCCGCAATATTCATAAACGGGAGAGCGTAATAGGCGACATAGGCAGCGATAGTTCCAAAGTCGCCGTCAGCGACTCCGGAAAGCTGCCCACCGACAAATGTGGCTGCCTCGATACCTGTAATCGCCGCATATGCCGTACGTGCGTGCCAGATAAGTGCCGAAAAGAGTGACAGCAGGTACATCACAGCGGGGCGCTAGCGGTAAGGCGGATGAGTGCGAGCGAGGTCATGGTGATCGCGAGTATAACGAGCGCAGTCAGAATGACTTTCTTCGCCTTGTCTTTGTTTTGTTCATTGACTGCAAGTATCAGCCAGAGTCCTCCGACAAAGAGGGCAATGACGGAGAATGCGCCGAGTACGGTTCCCATGAAGTTGGCAACGCCGATGGCTTCGATGCTTAAGATCCCGAAATTAACTGCAGAGACAGCAAATACCAGCCTGTCAGCAAGAATTGCAATGACAGTGCCGACCATACCGTAGACAAATTGTTTTTTTGCTTTCTCCGTCTGACTGTCATCTTGGGAAGTCACCAGTCGGTATCCCTGAAAGAATATATTGAAAACGAGTGCGATAAACAGCATTCCTCTGATTGCCGCTATGACGCCGAATAAGACAAAATTCAACGGAGCTTGATTCGATATCACCCCGGGAACAGCAAAGGAGTTTGCGATAGTGAATGCGCCGCCCGCAAGCACCGTGCCGATCATGGCATAGGCATAGGCGGTATACGTTTCCGAGATCGTACTGTCGTTATCGGAGCCGAGCATAAGTCGAAATCCGTACCAAATCATCATGGCAAAGAGGATGCCCCCAAACGCATATTTTGAACCGTTGGTGAGAATTCTAATAAGGTATTCATCTGCGAAGCCACCAGGACAGGCAAGTGAATCAATCGGGCAGGGATCGATGAATGCAGCAAGCAACGCCTCCGGAACGAGCGCGCAGGCTACTGCCACGATGACGGCAATGTATTTCTGCATAAATCGCTCTATTATACCAGAATTCCTCTGATTATTGAAGATTCAGTCTTCGGCATTGAAGCGGAAATCGTTGCCTGAAATGCAGTCAGGATCTACAATAATTTGCGTATGGCTTCACCATCATCTGTCGCTGGTCGCTCTCTGGCAATTCCCAAGAACTCAGAAGCGCAGATCTACGGTCTGTTCGCGGTCGCAATGGGATTGACATTTATTGGTATTGTTTTAGGAATACAATTTGCTCCTCTCTTACTCGGAACTGGGATCAATATAATTTTTTTGATTGCACAGCTCGTCGTCATCTTTAGTGCGCGGTTCTGGGTGGATCGCACGCCTCTCAATTATCTCCTCTTCGGGGCCTTCCCTCTGCTTTCAGGGATCACACTCACACCGTACATCTTGTATGTTCTTGCTGGATATACCAACGGAGGAACCATTCTTCTCAATGCATGCGCTTCGACGGTCTTCATGGCTGCGGGGTCCGCAGTTTTCGCTCGCACAACCAGTTGGAACCTCGGCATGTTCTCCAGAGCGCTCTTCTTTGGACTTCTGGGACTGATCGGACTTGGGGTGCTGCAGATCTTTGTTCCGGCATTCCGATCGACGCAGATGGAACTTATAATCTCCGGAGCAGGCGTTGTGTTCTTTGCCATGTACATCGCATTCGACGTCCAGCGCATCGCAGCGTATGGCAAGGTGGGTGCAAACCCTTTCATGATGGCACTGAGTCTGTATCTCGATATTTTCAATCTCTTCCTCTACATCCTGCGCTTCATGCTCGCAGTGTATGGGGACAGACGGTGATTAGTGGATAACGGAAAAAGGATAAAGGATAAAGGATAACTGTTAACGGATAATGGATAGAGAATATTTTTGGAAATTCTTTATTCACTATCCACTAT
>CAYGDT010000063.1:0-8196 GCA_964348745.1 uncultured Candidatus Peribacteria bacterium | reverse complement strand
TCGGGGCGTAGCTCAGTTGGCTAGAGCGCCTGGTTTGGGACCAGGAGGCCGCGAGTTCGAGTCCCGCCGCCCCGACCACTGTTTATAAATGATCACGCAGACATATTCTATGATTGGTTGCTCGGTAAAAATAGTTGATGTTTGCTATTTTGTTCTCTATATGTTATAATACTATATATGAAGCGTGTTTTAGAAAGCTTTGACTGCTTGAATTGTGGTACTCATGTTGAGCCAATACGTTCTGGTACAAGAAACCATTGCAATCATTGCCTATGTTCAGCACATGTTGACAGAGAGCCAGGTAGTAGATCGTGCGAATGCAAAGGTTTGATGGAACCAATTGCGATCGAAACTCGAAGCGGATTGATGTATATCATACATGAGTGCTCTAACTGCGGTTTCAAGCGGTCAAATAGAACTGCCACCGACGATAATCAAGATGCAATCATACATGCGATGCAAGTAGGCAATATATCGGCACAGGCAGCATCTGTTTAAGAGCTGCATTTATGTTCTGTCAACGACCAGCCTTCGCTCCAATGGAGCTACGGCTGGCAGGCCAGCCTTTTCTTTTAGGCAGCTACGACTGTGGTAGTACGTGCCACTTTTTGTTGTATACTACACGCCCATGCGCCTTCACGTAGTAACTGCAGCCAAGTCCGCCGGCATCGGTGGAGGATTGACCTACGAGTCAGCGGACATAGTCGGCGCCGGCACACTCGTCCATGTGCCTCTGCGCAATAAACTAACGGAGGGGATTGTCATTGGTCAATCGGAGGATATCGGTGACTTTGACTTGAAATCAATATCGCAAGCACTCCATAAAAAACCACTACTCACACATGCTCATATTCGCACTGCACAGTGGATGGCAGAGCACTACTGCTGCAGCCTGCGTCAAGCGATACGCGTATTCCTGCCGAGTCCTCCGTGGAACGCACTTCTCCCTTCGACAATCGAAGGGTACTGCCTTCTCCGAGACGAAGCGGTTCGAGGAAAGATGCAGCAGAGAGTTATTGAATTACTTCGGAGTAGGGGATTTGTACCATGGGAAACTCTACGCACTGAAGGAGTAACCAAGGTGACCGTTCGTTCACTTATGAAGCAGGGGATTATCGTACAAGAATTACGGCAAGAAGAAGATTCTCACAATCCCCTCCCCTCACTCCATAGACCAAATCTTTCGATAGATCAGCGAGCTGCAGCGACTTCCCTCTGTAAAGAAAACCGAACAAGTTTACTGTTTGGCATTACCGGTAGCGGAAAAACCGAAGTATATGCTGAGCTCATTGCAGATGTTATTGAAGGCGGCAGGCAGGCGATCCTACTCGTGCCCGAAATTTTACTGACTGAGACAACCATTCGCAGGTTTATAAAACTCATTGATGAACAGCATATTGCGGTGCTCCATAGCAGGTTGACGCCGTCTCAACGCAGGGCGCAATGGAAACGTATACGATACGGTGATGTTAAACTCGTGATCGGATCACGGAGTGCATTGTTTGCACCTGTAACAAATCTCGGATTGGTGATCATCGACGAAGAACATGAATGGACGTACAAGAATGAACAAACACCCCGTTATCATGCGCGTGAAACTGCTGAGCAGTTGTGCAAGCAATTCGGTGCAAAACTCGTACTAGGCTCAGCTACCCCGTCACTGGAAACATGGTACCGCGTTCAGCAGGGCATCTACGCTCTCGCTGAACTACCACAGCGCTACGGATCATCGACACTGCCTGTTGTGAAAGTCATCGACCTTGCACAGGTGCAATTTGGATCGAATTACCCCTTCAGCAACACACTCTTCGATGCAATCGAAGATCGCATTGCACGCAAAGAGCAATCAGTACTGTTTCTGAACAGGAGAGGTATTGCAACATCGCTAATTTGCTTGGAATGCAGACGAAGAGTCGTATCGCCGGAATCAGGATTACCATTCACCGTTCACCGAAACAATCAGAAGTCTTATCTCCAAGATCATACAACGGGAACAACCGCAGACGTACCCTCTGTCTGTTCGGGGTGCGGGAATTCAAACCTTCGGGCTGTCGGTGCGGGAACACACGGCGTTGAGGATATTTTGAAACGACGATTCCCCGCAGCACGGCTTCTGCGTGCGGATAGCGATACACTCACCCACCCCGATGAAATGCGCGACCTGCTTACGACAATGTTGGATAACAAGGCCGATATCCTCATTGGAACGCAATCTGTCGTAAAAGGCCTTGATCTACCGAACGTCACACTTGCAGCAGTGTTAATCGCCGACGTTGGAATGTCTCTGCCGCATTTCAGAGCAGGCGAGCGTACATTTCAGCTCCTTACTCAATTGACAGGCCGATCAGGGAGATCGAAGCCCGGTGAAGTGATAGTGCAGACGTTCCGGCCGGAGGCGATAGAAGTTAAGTTCGCTGCATTCCATAAAACCAGAGACTACCTTGATCAGGAATTGAAGATGCGCGAAGCAGCTGGCTACCCTCCGGTGACTTCGATGATTCGTTTGATTCTTCGAGGTCCCGATGTTAAACGCAGAGCGCAGATTCTTACTGCAACGATTCTTCAGAATTCTTCCAATCACGCAATCAGCTGCGCTCCTACGCTCTTTGGAGGCGGAAAGGAGTGGCATATTTTTATTCGAGGCAATGATCCAAGGTCTGTGATCAAAGGCATGGATGTTTCCGATGCAGTGATCGACGTCGATCCTCTGGATTGTGTTTAGCTGGAACGCAGATGATGCAAAGCGATTCCTGCGGCAACTGCAACGTTGAGTGACTCCTTTTTACCGCACATCGGAATTGCAACCACAGAATCGCAAATCGAAAGCAGTTCTTTCGGCACACCCGTAACCTCATGGCCAACGACAAGACAGAGCTTATTATCAGGTACATAATCTGTTAAATTCTGCGATCGCTCTGTTAGCTCAAGGCCTACGATTGTGTAACCCATTTCTTTCAACGCAATCATTGCAATGATCGGATCACGCTCGAATGACCATGGAATCCAATCCTGCGCTCCTATAGCTGTTTTACTGATTTCCCTTCGCGGTGGAGTTGCCGTGTATCCAGTCAGTATGATGCGCTCTATTCCAAATGCGTCAGCTGTGCGAAAAAATGAACCTACGTTCCATAGCGAGCGAATGTTGTGCGCAAGGAGAATGATGCTTCGATGATGCTGGGTAACTTTCACAGGAGTTCAAGAATCGACGAATGCGGATTCCCAAATATATTGAGTACTTGCTGCTGTAGAAGAGCACTCGAAGATGCTCCAGAGCACACGTAGCAAACACCGATCTCCGATGACGCTCCAAGCATTGCCGGTGGAGTCTGTGGCTCGTCGCGTCGCAGAAGTGCAAGCGTGCCTTGCAGTACGGACCGAGCAGGCACTTCAGATTTTCGGGTGGAGTCCCATAACGTGAATGCTGATCCTCTGCGAATATATGCAACTTCTTTGTTGGGGTTAAACAGAGAAATATGCGACAGTATTTCTCCGGGCTCCTTGGTAGGAGCGCTCACATACTTCATCTGTTTGAGTTTCATATCCGAAATAATTCGTCTGGCCGCCTGTTCGACGGTGCGTTCCTCGTTGTTTACAATGATTGCTTCGATGAAGATTTCCATTCCCGTCGGTGCACGTTGCTTGAGTACAGGGCTTACTATGGTACGGTCAACATAACTATCCGAACGCACGGATGTATGCATCGGATGCTCTGCGATCCACTGTGCAATTGAACGAATGTACGGATCGCCGTTTGTGGTCCGTTCAGGATGCGGCATCAGTCCAACAACATTTCCTTCTGGATTACAGATGCCGGCAATACCGAGTGTTGAACCGTTCGGACAGTAAGGAGGACTTGTCGCACTATTCCCTTCCGGATCGCAGTATGAAAATGCCAACTGGTCATTTTCTTTGAGTGCAGCCAAAAGGTCAGTATCTTTGGTTGTAAACCGCCCTTCGCCGTGCGCAATCGGAATCTGCAGGACACCATCCCAGTTTCCTGTCGCACACCTGCCCCGCTTGCAGGTGCGGGTCATCCAGACCCATTCATTCAGAAATCCCGGCGTTTCAACTTTGCCATTTCGCTCGTATGCATTACGTGCAAGGCTCATGCGTAGACCGTCGCCCAGCGGTATCAACCCGCTTTCGATAAGTACTTGCGCCCCATTGCAGCATCCGATCACGGGTTTACCGCGCAAGGCTTCTTCGTGCAGCAATGTAAACAACGCATCTCTCCCCGCTACCATTCCCGCACGTCCCCGATCTTCATACGTGAAGCCTGCTCCAATAAAGTATCCGTCGACATCTACTAATTTTTCTCGGGAGTCGTTCCAGCGAAACACAAATGCATCCATGTCATTTCGACGGAATGCACGAAGGTTCTCGGTGTCACCGTTATTTCCGGGAAACGAAACGATGGCGATCCTTGGCTTCTTCATGTGCTCATTATCCACTATCCACTATTCACTATCCACTTTTTACACAGTCATTACTTCCTGCTCTTTGCTCTTTTTAATTGTATCGATCTGTTCATTGCCGGATTGCGAGACCTGATCGATTTCTTCCAGAAGTGTATACCGAAGATCTTCGTCCTTCTCCTTTTTAATATCTTCACGAAGCTTATCTCGCTGCTGACGGAGAGAAATTTTTGCTTCCTCCGAAAGTTGCTGGACAACCTTTGTCAGTTTCTGCCTGCGCTCCTGCGTCATCGGCGGAAGATTAATGCGAATCACCGTACCATCGTTTACGGCGGATGTTCCTAAATCTGCTTTATTGAGAGCAGATTCAACAGCTTGTGTAACCGCACGATCCCATGGTTGGATGACAATCGTACGTGCATCCTGCACGCTGATGCCTGCAACTGCCTTCAGCGGCTGGTTCTGCCCGTAGGCGTCTACTTGAATGCTCTCAACAAGCGATGCATTTGCACGCCCCGTTTGTAACTTTGCAAACTCCGCATGAAGATGATTGATGATACGTTCGACTTCTTTCTGAAGCATTTCTATTCTGGCATCTTTCATAATCAGAATTGGTTAGTTATGTACGAGCGTTCCGATTTTCTCACCTTTGGTAGCCTTCAGCAAGGAACCTTTATTATCGAACTGAAAAACACAAATCGGGAGTTTCTGGTCCATACACAAACTGAACGCAGCCTGATCCATCACATTAAGATGCTGCTCAATCGCTTGCTGATAGGTGAGCTGATCATACTTCTTTGCATCCTTATACTTATGAGGATCTTTGTTGTAGATGCCATCGACGTTGGTTGCTTTCAGAAGCAGATCACACTGTAACTCCAACGCACGGAGTGCGGCAGCGCTATCTGTTGTGAAGTACGGGTTTCCTGTTCCACCGGCACAGATGACAACTCTCCCCTTCTCCAGATGACGAATCGCACGTCTGCGAATGTAGGGCTCAGCGAGTTGAGGAATGTCGATGGATGAACATACGCGCGTGAACGTACCGATTGATTCCAGTGCCGACTGCAACCCCACACCATTCATGATGGTCGCAAGCATGCCGATCGCATCGCTCGCCGTCCGCTCGATACCACTGTCTTGCGTATCCCGAAACCTCCAGATGTTTCCTCCACCGACAACAATCGCAACCTCGAACTTCGCTTCGACGACTTCTTTAATGCTCCTTGCGACCTTCTCCAACCGATCATGATCTAAACCAAAACCGCCTTCCTGAGCAAAGAGCTCTCCGGAGAGCTTGATCATGACGCGTTTTCCTTTCATCTATAGTATCTTAGGGATTTTTTAGCCTGATGCAAGCCTCTTAGCGACGGGCTTCAGCCAAATCGTAATCAATGCTATAATAAGTGAAATTCTTCTTTAATGCCCCGGCCCGCCTGCGTCCCGCAGTCGTGGGACTACGGCGGACGAGTCACTCTGTCATTTACATCTTCGGGTAGTATGGTTGAGTAATATCTTGCCCCGGTAGCTCAGTTGGATAGAGCGAAAGCCTTCTAAGCTTTAGGCCACAGGTTCGAATCCTGTCCGGGGTACCAGAATTAAACTTCTAATGCATATGTCAGATGAAAGCAACGATAGTATTAGCACTCCCCGAATAGATAAGATTTGTAAATTTGCCGAGGGAACACAACCGTATCGGCTATTGCAAGTATTGATTCGTGCTGGGATAGGATCTCTAGTCTTACATGAAACGCTAACCAGAAATGTGTTAGCAATGAATGAAAACGGAGGAGGTAGACCAGAAACACGTAGGCAGCGCATTAGTGTACTCGCAAATAGAGTTCGTTCGTCACTGCGAGGAACAGGGTATGGCATTGATGTTGTGCAAAATGAGGGTTATATACTGAATCCCTATGAGTGGCCGAACTATTCATGGCCAAATGGTAAGGCTTACCGAGAAGTCTACACTGATCAGAGTTAGATAAGGACGATAATTTTTGTGGCATAAAGGGTAAATGCATAATTCGTGGTTCCTGCCTGCCGGTCTTCGACTCCGAGGTCGCTCAGACTCGAGGAGCAGGCAGGTCTCACGGGCTCTCTTTCCTTTTAAGCGAATTACCCCCTCCCTGTGGGAGGGGGATGGGGGAGGGGGTACGAGCAAGGAAGCCCCTCTCCCTGCCCCTCTCCCATAGGGAGAGGGAATGCTTTCAATTACTCACACAGGATTTAGCCTCTATTTCCTTCATTTCTGTAAGCATTATTTGATATTTTGCTATACATAGTTACTGTGTCAACTATGCACATATTACCTCCAATTGATTCATGTCCGGAACCGAGTGAATTTGATGAACTGATCACATTTAACGATCCAGATAAATTCCCGGTAGCTGCTGACGCGTTAGATGAAATCTTTGGCAAGGTACGCAGCGCATTGCAACAAGTAACCAGAGGAATGCTAATTTTACACGCACACAAGTTATTAATTTCTGATTCATTAGAAAAAGATGATATAGAAAAAACACTTCATATAAACGGAGTGCTAGAAGAACTCGTGAAAACACGCATGGACCTCAGTTGTGTTGTTGCTCGAATAAAAATTCAGCAGGCACAAACAGCAGGTGAGAGCATCGTAGTACTCTATCGTGAAGAGCAAGCTCAGCGTGTTCGAGATGCAGCAGTGGAAATGGGAGTTGAGTTTGGAATTGGTGGGCAGCGTGCACGAGAAATCGTCGACGACCTTATGACACGCGGAATCATCGAACAATCGAAGATAGTTATTGAGCATAGAATGCATTACTCACTTGATCCTGATGGCGAAGTGCGAGAATCATTATTCACAGAAGCAGTTCTCCAATTAATATTCAACTCTAAAGGGAGTCTATACGGTGAGGATTTGAAGGGTTTGATGAGATGAAACAGTAAACTACTAAGCGTAGAATTTATGACTTACTTCGCCACGAAAGCAGTAGCTCCAAGCCACGCTAGATCGAACACAGCTTTCATCGTCTTTGCAAAGGTGGGACTTTCGACGATGATGCCGAGCAATTCATCGGGATTCAGGGAGACGATGCCGACTGCGTCTCCGAAGATGAGAACATCGTTTTCAAACGGGAATTGATCTTTATTGACGAGCAGAATTTCGATCAGATTTTCATCGTAGTCTTTTGGAAGAAATGGGTCGATAGCGCGCACACTTTCAACTGTATTTGGCGAGAGGTAACGAATCTTAATCCCCTTCTTTAGCCTCTTGTTCGTGTAGTCTTTAAAGAATACGGGAATTGCAGTCAGCACCTGTTGCAGGTTTGTATAGCTGAGAATTTCGCTTTCTGAAGAAAGCGATTCATTGATGACACGCTCGATGCCATCCATACCTTCGTAGAAGCGGATACGCGGTCGAAACCCCGAGACAGAAGCGAGACTTTTTAATTGCGGGATAATCGACTTCGCAAGATAGACGCGCTCCATTGCAAGTTCTTCGAGTTTCTCCGGAGACTCGGGCACAAAACACTTCACACCGTTTCTATTATACTCACTTAAGAGTTTTTTCTTCAGAAGATTTTCAATCGTGTGGTAACAACTGACACGATGCACACCTGCCTTGCGTGCGATCACCGATACCGGGCCACCGTTGATTTCCAGACAAGCGAGATATACCCCTATCTCTTCATCGGTTAAGCCTAGTTTCTGCAATTCAGATTTCATAGTGTGTTAGTGACATACTTTCTGATTTTGTCTTCCTTCCATCAGGGTCTCCATGGCGATCATATACGTAGTATAGCAT
>CAYGDT010000062.1:0-8343 GCA_964348745.1 uncultured Candidatus Peribacteria bacterium | reverse complement strand
CCCCCTACCCCCTTATATAATTTCGGCGTTCGAATCCCCGCATCCCGCAAGAGGTGATACTGATTGTACGGTTGATCGCGTTCCTCAAGTTTCAGGAGCGTACGTGATCCGAAGATGGGAATACTGAATTCTTTTTCCACCTTCGCAAAGTCATCGAAGTAGACCCAGAAGTACCGATTATGAACAAATATTGTATTCAACTTTTTCAGCTTCTCCTGAACACTTTTTTCAATAACATCGCTGAATTTTTCCTTCACAATCACCTCGTCGATGCAACCGATTTGGTGATCGGTGATTGGTGATTGGTGATTGGTGATTGGTGATTGGTGATTGGTGATCCGAGTACGAAAGTACTCGGTATACGTCTTCTCCCTCCCCTTCCGCGCGACGCACACCGTCTTGAATCCAAACTGCTTTGCACCGTGGCAGACATCGAGTGCGCTGTGACCGCCGAGAACGCCGACATGGATGTCGGAAAGATCGTAGCCGGAGAGAATCGAAGAGATATTCATTGAATTAAAGTGTAATTGAAAATGGAAGATTGAAAATGGAAAATGAATGTTTAAGGAGCAATTTTTAATTTTCAATCTTCAATTTTCCATTCAACCAAGTACCGCCTCCAACCGTCCCCCCGCAATCGCCTCCTTGATTTCGAGTGCGATCCTGCGACCCGCCTGCCGGCCATAGCCATTGCTATCCGAGTACTTCTTCAAGTTTACCTTGGGTAATGGCTTGTTTAATTTCCCTAGCAATGCGACGGCCGGTACTCATGGGAACGTCGTATCGGAGTGCCGTGTACGGCGAACCTTCGACGAAAGGATTGGTACCGGCGACGATACGGGCGCTGATCTCGAAGACGAAGATCTCCAGTTTGCGTGTGACGATGCACTCCAAACAAAACGGCCCAAAGAGGCCTTTGCCATTGGCCGTAATCTCTTTACTGACCTTCACGACGTCTTCCCCCATCTGGAAAAAGTTCGGCAACAGCGACTCGCGTACAACAACAGGGATGTTCCCGACGATGGTGTACGACGTGAAGATATTAGCGGCAAGCTGGTCTTCCGCGCGAATGCGCCCGATACTGTCTGCGTTACTCTCGTACCGCTTATCGAAACTTAATATTTCGATCTCCCCCGTCAGCGCGGATTGGAAGTAATGCGCGTAGATCGGCACGCCGACGATGTACTCTTGAATCGCAAAATCATTCTGCTCCGGATACTTGCGGTTTTTCACTTCGTAAAACTGCTCGGCACTGCGGGCGACGAAGTACCCGAACCCTCCGCCTGCGCCGTGGAACTTCACAATCACAGCCTTCTCGATATCGTCGGGGTTGGTAAAGACCCTCGGGAGCTTAAGTCCGGCACGCTCCATCCACTGGCGTTCCATGGTGCGATTGCTCTCCCACTCCAGTATCTCCTTGGTTCCGTAGTACATCGCCTTCATCTGCTGTACGCGTTCGTGTCCCATGTACGCGATGAACGACCCATGCGGAATAATGATCGCATTGCGCTTGATCAGTTGCTGCTCCAGCTCCGCGTTCCATTGCGAAAATTCAGGAACGCTGATGATCTCGTCTGCAACACCGTATCCCCGCTTATCGTACACGCGCTCCGTTCCCTTCTTGCAGATTGCGAGCGTCCGGAACCCTTCGTCCTTTGCGCCTTTCAGAATCTGCAGCGCACTATGGCTTCCGATCGTTGCAATCACATAATCATTCGGATTTGAGGAAGCCGGCAGAATGGGGGAACCTTTTGCCATGGTATTTCGAAGATTGTACCAAAAAAAACAGCTTTCACAAGGTAATTTTTGCTCATTCCAATCAAAGCTAAGCTGACTCGAGGGATTCCGATCTGGCCTGATAGAGTTGTACCTGCTCCCGTACCAGTGCCTCCAAGTAATCTGTTCCAATCAGCGCACCGTATTCGCAGTCCGGTACTCCGTGTGTTTCCTTTATGTACTGAGTAATGATTTCATAAATCTCGATTCGTACCGATGCACAGAGGACCTGATACACATGTTCAATATGATGTTCGACCCAGGCATTCTTTAACCTATCTGAACCGAGTAACACGGAAGATGTAGACACACTGCTATCTGTCTCTGTTTCAAAGACAGGCGAGTATGTACCCCAGTGATCACTAAGCCTTTGATCTCCAATTGCTCCCATGTACAACTCGTAACACTACTCTGATCAAATTATTTCTACAAGGGGAGAAAATACACTTCAGAGGGGTTAATTATTAGGCTTAGGATAGCGGTATATAGTAACTTGCCAAGTTTGCATTACATTCCTATTATCATACGAGTCAGCTATACTTCGAATACATTCTTCACATACATATGAAACGCTTCGGACTGTTTATGGTGTTAGCTGCTCTGCCCGTTATAGTTTTGGGAACTCTGTATCCAGACAAAGCGCTGCGAAAGGAGGAAATCTCTGAACAGTATCTCTCTCTAGATGGCGCGGATGTCGTTGCATTCGTACGCGATGGCTGTCCGCACTGTGCCGCATTCGAAGCATACGCCGTAGAACATGACATTCCCGTGCACTACTACGAGATCACGCAGCTCGACAGTCAACAACTTTTTGCTGATCTACAACTGCATGCACCCGCGCTCAATCAGGGCGTTCCGACGATCATCATCAATGGAAGTGTCAGTCAAGGGTATGACACCGACGAACACGGACAAGCGATCAAGAAACGCCTCACTGCATGTAGCGAGACAAAGGCGGGATGCCTTTCCTTCGAAGATTTTCTGAAGAGCGACGTGCAAGTATCCGTCATCGCGGCGGGAGAAAGCTGCACGGAAAACTGCGATGCAAACATTGACAAGTACACGCTGAATCTCTGGTACTTCGGCAAAACCGACCTGACATTGCTGAGTTTACCGGCCCTCTCGGTGCTCCTGGGGTTCCTCGACGGATTCAATCCCTGCGCGATGTGGGTGCTGATCACGCTGCTAACGCTCCTGATCAACACGCATGATTTCAAAAAAGTCTGGGTAATCGGTGGCACGTTCATCTTTGTGTCCGGAGTTGTCTATTACCTCTTCATCGCGGCATGGCTGAATGTGTTCCTGTTGATCGGCTACAACTTCTGGGCGCAGAAAATTATCGGATTGGTTGCGATCGGTGGCGGTGGTTTTTATCTGTACGAAGCGTTTGGCAAAGATCCGAACCAGTGCACGGTCGGCAATCTCACGGGACATAAGAAGACGATCGACAGAATGAAACGTGCTCTTAGCTACTCCTCTTGGCCGGCAATGGTCCTCGGTGTTGCCATTCTTGCGGTATCGGTAAACATGATCGAACTGGTCTGCACGGCGGGACTCCCTGCGATCTTCACGCAGATCCTAGCGTACAACAATGTCAGTAACATTGCCCGCTACAGCTACATCGCACTGTACATCCTGCTCTACATGATTGACGATCTCGTCATCTTCGGTATCGCCGTCTTCACGTTGCACGCAACCGGCATCACGACAAAGTACCGACGACTGACGCTGATCTTCGGCGGGCTGCTCATGTATGCGCTTGGATTGCTGCTGATCTTCGCGCCGGATGCGCTGGCATTCGGGTGAAATACGCATCAGTACATCAGCTCTGCGTACATAATACATCGTTAAGATCCGCCTTTCTTTTTAGAAACTTGCTGTGAAGCCGTACGGAAAGAATGATACCATGCGCGTGCTACATCGTCCGGGTGCCGTAGCCAAGTGGTAAGGCAAGGGTCTGCAAAACCCTCACTCGCGGGTTCGATTCCCGCCGGCACCTCCAGTGTTGCACGTAAGCGTTTCTTTGCACTATTTCTCCTTCGGCTGTTCAAAGACGATACCGGAGAGAATGAGCAGCATCGCGTCTTCGGTCGTCTTATCAATCGATACCGGCGTTACCGCTGTTATAGTGTATCCCATATCTCCATCGGTAGTGGATACCTGATAAAACCGACGTCGCGGTTCTCCCTCGATCGGCTGCGCCGTGAAAATATGCAAGCTCACCTTTGTGCCTGCAATCTGGTAATCCTTTATATCAACGCGCGTATAGCCTTCAACGACTTCGATAGAACGAATATTGGCGTCGCTATACTGTAAAGGATCGACAACGCTTGAAAGTTGCTCCTGCGTCACGGCAACGGTAGGAAATTGTCCGGAAATCGGATCCTTGGCTTGGAACGCCACAATGGTTTCCTCCGGAACGCCGCGTTGTCGCAGGGTTTCAGTATCGAGGATCTCCCAACCGTCGGGCAGACACGTGCCTACAGTGCCATCCCAGTAATCTTGACTGCAGGCAATCTCAGAAGATGATCCCCCACAGGATGCAAGGAGGAGAAATGCCGCGAGTACTACAATGCGTTTCACGAGTGGCATCCTACAGAAGGTTTGGAGCGTTGGCGAGGTCAGCAATGTTATAGACAAACTTGTGTTTTCTGGTACAAAACACTTCATAAGAATTGAGGAAAACCCGCAGAAATGCTAGAATAGTTAGAAATATGCAAAAACACATACAAATATTTTTAAGCATCAGCGTTGCAGCACTGCTTTTGCCGACGGGCGTTTCCGCGGCGCAGATCACTGCACTGGAAACTGTCGCAGGGCTCGGATCCGAAGTGACGCTCACTGATCTGCCTCCCCGCTCGCAAGTACAACTGAGCATTGCCTCCCCAATCGGGAAGACGATGCGTCAAACACTGGATGTCGGCAGTAATGGAAGTGTCAGCATCTGGATCGCGGGCAATGATCTGCAGGTCGCGGGACAGTACGAGCTCTCCGCGATGACACAGGATAATATCGCGGTGCGCGGCACGCTCGCAGTACACCCCGACAGTATCGATACGATCACCAGTACAATCGTGATCGATAGCACGTCGGTAAACGCCGGTAATGAAGTGCTGGCTACGGTGATCGCAGCCGACCGGTTTGGGAATGCATTGCAGGGAAGGAGTATGGAATTGCTCTCCAGTCGCAGCGACGATCTGGTGCAAGCGATGACGCGTGAAACCGACGCCGGAGGGCAGCAACAGTTTATCGTTCGTCCATCAATGCCCGGCACCTTGGCGCTGCGCGCGATTGATCTGATCAGCGGTCAGACGCTGAGGCAGGCAGTGAGCATCAATGCGTACGATCCCCTCGCACCCTCAGTCGGAGGCCCCGTGTACGCACCGACCTACGGTACAAATGCCTTCAATACTATGGTGGCATCGCAGCAGTTTTACCGCGGCAACCCTTCTGCGGCGAATCTCACCGGCAATGCATTTCCCGCAAATCCCTACCGTGCGCAAACATCCGACCCGCCGCGGTTCGATCACGTACAAATCGATATTGTCGGTCAGGAAGGAAAACCCATGCCTGCTCTCGAACAATACAAAGCGGAGAGCTTGCTTTTGACCGTGGTCGACCAGTACGGAAACAGGTTCTATGACTTTACGGGCACCATCTATCTCGCAACGACCGACCCCGAAGCGACTCTGCCTGCATTCGGTGTCTATGATTTCGCATTCGAAGATGAAGGACAGAAGATGCTGACACTCGGACTCAAATTCGCATCAGTCGATGGCAATCAGCCAACGCAGCACACGATGGTATTAACGCAGCGCGCCGATGAAATTCCGACGGATCTGGAACAAGCGCTCGGATACTTGGTCGTCACCGTAACACCCAAGCAATTCATAGAGACTCCGGAGCAGCAGATCTACATCGTCAGTCCGGCAGCACGATCTTTACTCAACGAAACCGATGTGGTCGTGCAAGGCTCCGGACCTTCGTTTATCAATATCACCGTTACCGGAGGAGTGCAGGATGCTGAGGGAGAAACCGATCGACAGGGAAACTTCTCCATACCCATTACGCTCGATCCAACCAAGGCGGAGCAAACCATTACGGTGCAAGACCGCGATGCGCCCGGCAACGCAGTCACTGTGGAATTCTCGCTCGACGTCACTCCGCCCGCAATTCAAAGCATTACCTTTACTCCGGAGAACCCAATGGAAGAGACCGACGTTCTGGTCGTCGTGCAGTCCGAACCGGGCTTAAAAGACTTTTCCCTCACCTTGAATGATCAGACCTACACGCTCACGAGTACCGATCCCGCATCGGGCAAGTATCAGATGTTGCTCACGGCTCCCACGGGCGGCCAGTATGAAGCCGTAGTCAACGTAAGCGATGCGCTCGGTAATGCCGTGCAAGAATCTGTGCCGCTTACCGTAAAATATCGCGGACTTCCAACGGTGCAAAACGTTCTCACCGAAGCAAAGATCAATTCCATCGCCCTCAGCTGGGATCCTTTGGAGGATGAAACAATAGAAGCCTATCGTATCTACGTCGGAACCGACCCGGGCGAGTTCCTCTATACATTGGACACAGACCGTCCCGCTGCAGCCGCAACAGTTGCCGGACTCCGGCCGGGAACCACCTATTACTTTGCGGTGACGGCGCTGCAAGACAAACGCGAGAGCGATGAGAAAAGCGATACCGTCCAAGCAACCGTGCTCGGCGTAAAACTCAAGATTACCCCGCAAGATGGCGCACTGTTTATCGAATGGAATGAGCTGCAGCAAGATATGCCGCTCAGTAACTTTATTCTGGAATACGGCGTCGATCCCGGGCAACTTACGGAGCAGCGCACTCTCAACGGGCAGTTGCGCGCCTACACCCTGCGTGACCTGATCAACGGAGTAACGTACTACCTCAAACTGACACCGATTGCGACGACGGGACAACGAGTCGACGATCTCGCAGCCGACGGCCAGAGCACGCCGACCGGAGCGGGGTTCACACCGGGAACTTCGGATCCCGTTATCGGAAATCTACATGGCAGTGCAGGTGCACCGACGCACATTGGTAATCCTCCGACGAAGATTCCCCTCTCACAGGAAGGAATTCCGGCATGGATGCTCTGGAGTATTCTGGGTTTCACGGGCGTACTCTTCCATGCGTATTTGCGACACCGCAGACAGACGGAAACCGCCGCGGCCTTCCTACAGGCCATGCAATCACGGTACCATCAGTGACAACATGCGCAAACGAACGCTTTCCATTGGTGGCGCGACCGAAGATTTGTTCGTACGACTACCGAAAGATACGCTCAGTCTTGCGGGTAATACCGATGTGTTTGCCCTGCCGCTCGGTGCAAAAATCCGCGTGCAGGAAGTGATCGAAGCCACAGGAGGCGGCGCAGCGAACACTGCGGTGGGATTGAGCCGTCTCGGGTGCGATGCGCTGTTTGAAGGCGTGGTGGGATCGGATCAATGGGGACAAAAACTAATAGAGACACTGCAGAAAGAAGGCGTCGATACGTCTTTGATCACGATCGTAGAGAACGAAGTCAGCAGCTTTTCCATCATTCTTTCTGGAAACTGCGGTGAGCGCGTGATTTTGTATGATCCGGGCACCAACGAACACTTGCATGATATGAACTTCGATACAGCGATCCTGACGCAGGTAGACTGGATCTATTTAAATCACCTGCAGGAAGGAAGCTGTGTGATTCAGGATAATATTGTGGAGATGCTGGAAGCTGCGGAGAGTCCCCGACTCAGCTGGAACCCCGGCGGGTGCCAAATCGAAAAGGGGCTGAATGAAGCCGATAACCGCGCACTGCTTGCCCACACGACTCTGCTGCTACTCAATAAGGAAGAGGCACTCCTCTTTACGGGCGAACAGACAACGGAGCGGTCTATACGCGTACTGCTTGATGCCGGCGCCGACATTGTCGCTGTGACCGATGGTAGTCGCGGATCAGTGGCGTGCGATGGCACTGCGTTGTATCGCTGTCCGGTAGTACCGGATACACACGTCACCGATACGACCGGTGCGGGAGATGCGTTCGGAACGGGAATGACGTGGGGGCTTCTCGAAGGTATGAGCTTGTCAGACGCACTAAAAACGGGTAATATAAGTGCCGCAAGTGTTGTCGGTTCCATCGGAGCCCAAACCGCACTTCTCACAGACACGCAGATCCGTAAACGATTGAAGGAAGTGAAACTTACTGTCTCCGTTGAATCCCTCTAAACACATGTCTGACGACAAAATTCTCCAAATACAGGAACTCATCGAACACGCATCTTCCACACTGAAGACAGCCAATGCGCTGCTTCGGGATCTGACAGGTGTTGTGAATACCGATAAAGAACGGCATATGACGCGTGCAAGCCTCTCGGGTGGCGGTGGTATGAGCCCGGAAGGCAGGGTGATCGAAGGTATTTTTGATGGTCAGAACATGGTCGATGCCGGCGGTCAGAGCTACCCCGTGCCGGCCAACTACGCGAGTAAAAGCAAACTCGTGGAGAGCGACGGCATGAAGCTGACGATCACCGACGAAGGAAAATTCATCTACAAGCAGATCGC